>JAYTQW010000249.1:0-7045 GCA_043746535.1 Rhodospirillales bacterium | reverse complement strand
GGTCGCCGACTGGCACGGTTTCCTGTGCCTGCGCGAGACGCTGGCCTCGCCGTCGTTGCAGGCGCTGGCCGATGCCTGCGTCGCCGGGCTGGATCATCTGCGCGCGGCGCCGGATGCGGCGGAACTGGCGCGGCGGCGCGGCGGCGGCCTCACCCGCGCGCAGGATGCCAACCTGCTGCGCTGGGGCTATCCGCATGTCTTCGCCACCTGGTTCTTCCACATGACCCTGTCGCGCCGCCTGACCTCCGCCGAACTGCCGGACTGGCGTGCGGCGGCAACGCGCTGGTTTGCCGCCGCCCTCGCCCAACCCAGGCACGTCCGCGCGTTATGCGTGTTCGAGCAGCCGGGCGCGGACGAGCCGTTCCACGTCATCGCCCGGCTGCCGCTCGCCGCCGACTGAGAAAGGCCGCGCCATGCTGAAGCGCCTGCGAATAGACCCATATGTCATGACGCTGCTGGGCACCGTCGCCCTGGCCTCGGTGTTCCCCGCGCGCGGAGGCTTCGCGGTGGTGGCGGAGTGGGTGACGGCGTTCGCCATCGGGCTGCTGTTCTTCCTGTATGGCGCGCGGCTGTCGCCGCAGGCGGCGCTGGCCGGCGCGCGGCAGTGGCGGCTGCACGGCGCGGTGCTGATCGCGACTTTCGTGTTGTTTCCGGTGCTGGGGCTGGGGTTCGCGGTGCTGGTGCCGCGCGTGATCTCGCCCGACATCTACACCGGCATCCTGTTCCTGTGCGCGCTGCCGTCCACGGTGCAGTCCTCGATCGCCTTCACCTCGATTGCGCGCGGCAACGTCGCCGCCGCCATCTGCGCCGCATCCGCGTCCAACATGCTCGGCATCCTGCTGACGCCGCTGCTGGCCAGCCTGTTGCTCGGCGCGCATGTGGCGATCTCGCCGCGCGCCATTGGCGACATCGTCGCACAACTCCTGCTGCCGTTCGCCGCAGGGCAGTTGCTCCGGCCCTGGATCGCCACCTGGGTCGCCACGCACAAGCGGCTGCTGAATCCGGTTGATCGCGGCTCCATCCTGCTGGTGGTGTACACCGCGTTCAGCGCCGGGGTGGTGGCCGGCATCTGGCACCGGCTGACCGCCGCCGATCTCGCGGCATTGCTGGTCGCCAACATCGTGTTGCTGGGACTGGTGCTGGCGATCACCACCTATGCTGCCCGCGCCCTGGGTTTCTCGCGCGAGGACGAGATCGTGCTGGTGTTCTGCGGCTCGAAGAAGAGCCTCGCCAGCGGGCTGCCGATGGCGACCGTGCTGTTTCCGGCGGCGACGGCGGGGCTGGTGGTGGTTCCGCTGATGCTGTTCCACCAGGTCCAGCTTATCGCCTGCGCCGCCCTGGCCCGCCGCTACGCCGCGCATCAGCCGGAACCGGCCGCGCGGCCAACGGCGACCCTGGGCGTGCCCCGCTGACCCGGCGGATTCCTTGCAACCGGCAATCCCGCCTGTTACGGCAGCTTTCATGGATCAAGAGGCGGCCATGGATCAAGAGACCGTGCCGGCTGCATCGGCCACCAGGACGCGCGCCCGTCCCTGCCCGCTTTGCCAGGCATCGGGCAACGGCGCCACGGCGCTGCACACCCAGGACGGCTGGACCCTGGCCCGCTGCGGCGGCTGCGGTTTCGTGTTCATGCCGGTGGTGCCCGAATATGCCGAGCTGACCGAGAACCTTGCCTGGGAGGTCACTCACCCGAAGGAGGCATTGCGCCGCAAGCGGGAATATCCGGTGCTGATGTGGCTGGAGGACGCGACAAGCTGGCGGCTGTCGATCTTCCCGCGCACCGAGCCGGTCGACATCCTGAACCGGCAAGGTGCCGCTGGCCCGGTGCTGGACGTGGGCTGCGGCTCCGGCGGCTTCGTCCGCGCGCTGGCTGGCAAGTTCACCCCGTATGGCGTCGAAATCTCCGCCCGCCTGGCCGCCGAGGCGCAGGCCCTGTTCGCGCCGCGCGGCGGCCACGTCGTGCAGGCACCGGCGGGCGACGGCATGGCCGGGTTCTCGGACGGCTTCTTCGCCGGCGCGATCCTGCGCTCGTATCTGGAACACGACGCCGACGCGCGGCAGGTGCTGTTCGCGCTGCGTCCGAAGCTGCGCGCCGATGGCGTCGTCGTCATCAAGGTGCCGAACTACGGCTCGCTCAACCGGCGGGTGATGGGCACCAAGTGGTGCGGCTTCCGCTACCCCGACCACGTGAACTACTTCACCCCCGCGTCGCTGCGCTCCCTTTGCGAGCAGGCGGGATTTTCCGTCGCCTACCCGTGGTATCTGTCGCTGCCGACCGACGACAACGTGGTCGCCGTGTTGACCGTCAAGTCCGGGCGATAACCCGAGGGCTGGCTTCGTCCCAGCGTGCCACCACGCGGCTGCCGGTCTTGAACTGCTCGGCATCCTCGCTCGACAGGTCGGCCCAGATGCCCGAGGCCCCGGCATCGTCCGCCAACGTCAGGCGGATGCGGGTCAACGAGCCGAGGAACGTCGTCTCGCGCACGTCGGCGGCGACGCTGCCGGTCGGCAGGTGGCCGTTCATCTGCTCCAGCCGCACATGCTCGGGGCGAATGAACATCTCGACCGACTGGCCATGCGGCTGCCTGGATGCGGCGCGCGCGGCCAGCACGAGCTTGCCGACGCGCACGAAGCCGCCTTCGGCCACGCCGCTGAACACGCCGCCCGCGCCGATGAAGCGGGCGACGAAGCCGTCCGCCGGCTCGCGGTAGATCGTGGCTGGGCTTGCGACCTGCAACAGCCGGCCCTCGTTCATCACCGCCACGCGGTCGGCGATCGACAGCGCCTCCTCCTGGTCATGCGTCACCAGCACCGTGGTCACCCCAGTTTCACGCTGGATGCGGCGGATCTCCTCGCGCAACTGCACGCGCACCTTCGCGTCCAGCGCCGAGAGCGGCTCGTCCAGCAGCAACACCTGCGGCTGCACCGCCAGCGCCCGGGCCAAGGCCACGCGCTGTTGCTGGCCCCCCGACATCTGGTGCGGGTATTGGTCGCGGTGCATGGCCAAGCCCACCATGTCCAGCAGCCGGTCGGCGCGCGCGATCTGCTCGGCCGCCGGCACGCCCCCGACGCGGGGGCCGAACCGCACGTTGTCGCGCGCGGTCATGTTCGGGAACAGGCTGTAGGCCTGGAACACCATGCCCATCTTGCGCGCACTCGCCGGCAGCGCGGTCACGTCGCGCCCGCCGACCACCACATGCCCCACATCCGGCGTGATGAAGCCGGCGATGATGCGCAACAGCGTGGTCTTGCCGCAGCCGCTGGGGCCGAGCAGGCAGACCAGCTCGCCATCGGTCATGGTCAGATCCAGCTTGGCCAGCACGGTGCGGCCGCCATACGCCTTGCTGACGCCGCGCGCCTCGACTGTGGCCATGGCTCATTTCGCTCCGGCAAGGGGGGCACCGCCGCGACGGCCGGCGAGCAGCACGCCCGCCATCGCCAGCCAGGTGATCAGGAAGCTCAGTGTGGACAGCGCCGCCGCCTCGGTCGGGGCGTTCTGGCCGACCTCGTTGATCAGCACGGCGAAGGTGTGGAACAGCAGCACGTTGGCAAAGGTGAACTCACCCATCACCACCGCAAGGGTCAGCAGCGTGCTGCCAACCAGGGCGGAGCGCAGGTTGGGCAGCACCACCAGGCGGATGATCTGGCCGAGATCGGCGCCCAGGCTCTGCCCGGCCTCGGTCAGCGTGGTCAGGTCCAGGGCGCGGATGCCGACATCGATGGCGCGGTAGGCGTATGGCAGGGCCAGGAAGAAATACGGGATAACCAGATAGAACGGCGTGCCGATCAGCCAGTCGGGACCGGTGAACAGGGCGGACAGGCCGGCCACCAGGGCGATCGCCGGCACCACGAACGGCAGGGCGGCGATGAACTCGAACAGCGGCCGCAGCTTCGGCGCGTACAGGTTCATGAAGATCATCGCCGGCACCAGCAGCAGCACCAACGCGGCACAGGTCGCCAACGACAACTCGACCGAGATCACCAAGCTGCGGAGGATGTTCGGGCGCTGCAACAGCGACACGTAGGCGGAGATGCCGTAATGGCCGCGTCCCTCCCACAGGCTGAACACCACGGTCAGCACCAGCGGGCCGATGAAATAGAGCGCCGCCAGACCCAGGATGATCCAGCCGGTAAGGCCGATGCGCCTCATGAGTGCCACCGCGAGGCACGCCGCGACAGCACGGCGCTGAGGCCCAGCACCGCCACCATCACCACGATCATGCCGACCGAGAGCGCCGCGCCCGTCTGCGGGCTGCTCATCACGTCGCCGGACAGCACGTTGCCGATTTCGGTGGTCAGCAGCGGCAGGTTGCCGGAGGTGAGCGCGTAGGCGGTGGCGTAGGCGGAGAACGACGAGCCGAACAGCAGGATGAACGAGGAAAACAGCGACGGCAGCAGCACCGGCAGGCCGATCATGCGCCAGTATTGACCAGAGCTGGCGCCCAGGTTTTCCGAGGCCTCGCGCCATGCCGGTTTCAGCCCCTGCAACGCGGGGGTGATGATGATGACCATCAGCGGGATCTGGAAATACGAATAGACGATGGTGAGGCCGGTGATGGTGTAGAGCCGGAACCCCATCGCGTAGATATCGATGCCGATGGACCGCAACGCCTGCGTCAGCAGGCCGAGCGACCCCAGGGTGGCGACGAACCCGAACGCCAGCGGCACGCCGCCGAAATTGGCCGCCACCGCGCTGAAACTGGTCACCGCCGATTGCAGCCCGCGCGGGGCGCCGGGCAGCAGCACGGTGTAGGCGATCAGGCCCCCGGCGACGACGCCGACCAGCGCCGAGACGCCGGACAGCATGATCGAGTTCCGGAACGCCACGACGTAGTGGAAGTCGCCGAGTTCGGCCAAGTACTTCAGCGTCAGTCCGTTGTCGCCGCTGACCGACTGCGCCGCGAGCATCGCCGTCGGGGCCACCATGAACACCACCGCGAAGGCGATGAAAAGACCGATGAAAAGATAAGGAATGAAGTTGCGCGCCAGCCGCGATTTCGCCGCCCCCCTGGGAGCCAAGGCAACCTGGCCGGGAACGTCGTCCCGGCCAGGGTTGAACGTCAGGTCAGCCAAGCTTCACCGTCTTTGCCCACTGGTCGGCCAGGACCTTCTTGGCCGCGACGCTCTGCGCGTCGGTGGCGAACTTCACCGTCTTGTAGGCCTCCGGCGACGGCAGCTTGGCCAGCACGTCGGCGGGCACCTTGCCGGCGGCGACCAGGGCATTGAAGCGGATCGGGTGGGCGAAGCCGCCGAGGAATCCCAACTGGCCCTCGTCGCTGTACAGGTATTCCATCCACAGCTTGGCCGCGTTCGGATGCGGCGCAAAGGCGCTGATCGCCTGGCAGTAGTAGTTGCCGAACGCCGGCGCGCCCTCTGGCAACGACACCGAGATCTCGGTCTTGCCAGCGGCGCCGTCGCGAATAGCCAAGTTGAGGTAGTCCCAGTTGACCAGGATCGGCGTCTGGCCGCTGGTCAGGCTGGCGGTGGTGCCCTTGATCGGGTTGTAATTGCCGGCGGCGTTCAGCTTGCCGAAGAACTCGATGCCCGGAGCGATGTCGTCGTACGAGCCGCCGTTGGCCAGCGACGCGGCATAGACCGCGCCGAACGCGGCGCCAGCGCCGAGCGGGTTGCCGTTGAGGGCGACCATGCCCTTGTACTCCGGCTTCAGCAGGTCGGCCCAGGTCTTCGGGGCGACCTTCACCACCGACATGTTGCTGCCGAACGACACCACGCCGAAGTAGTCGCCGTACCACATGCCGTCGGCGCTCTTCACGTCGTTCGGAATGTCGTTCCAGGTCGCGACCTTGTACGGCTGGAACAGCTTCCCGCTGGCGCCGGTCAGCGCGAAGGCCGGGCCGACATCGACCACGTCCGGCGCCCGTGCCTGGCTCTTGAGGCTTTTGATCGCCTGCAACTCCTCGGCCGAACTGCCGTCCGGGTTGGCGTCGTCGATGGCGATGCCATACATCTTGGCGAAATTGTCCATCAGCAGGCCGTAATTGGCCCAGTCGCGCGGCAGCGTGATGACGTTCAGCGCGCCCTCTTTCTTCGCGGCGGCTTCGAGCGCCGCGCTGCCGGTGGCGGCGAATGCGCGGCCGGAGCCGAAGCCGGCGCCAACCAGGCCGCCCGCGAGACCGGCGGCGGTCAGTTGCAGCGCGTTGCGACGGCTCAGACGAAAGGCTGGCATATCGTGCATGGGAGGTGCTCCTGAGGTTGTGACGCAACGCTGACGCTATCTCTATACACGGCCGCACCCGGTCAATGCGGTGCTTGAAGACGTTTTCGAGACAGTCGGGAACCCGTCGCCAACTTGACTTGTCCTCACCCGCCTCGAAGACTGCCCGCAACGTATAACACGATGCCGAGGGAGGTCTGAGCCATGCGGACGATCAAGGGGCCGGCGATCTTTCTCGCGCAGTTCGCGGGTGACGCAGGCCCGTTCAACAGCCTGTCCTCGATTGCGCGCTGGGCCTCCGAACTCGGCTATTCCGGCGTGCAGATCCCGTCCTGGGACGCGCGCCTGTTCGACCTGAAACGGGCCGCCGAGAGCAAGACGTACTGCGACGAGGTGCGCGGCATCCTGGCCGACGCCGACATCGAGCTGACCGAGTTGTCCACCCACCTGCAAGGCCAGTTGGTCGCGGTGCATCCGGCCTACGACATCGCCTTCGACGGCTTCGCGGCCCCCGAGGTTCGCGACAACCCGGCCGCCCGCGCCGCCTGGGCGGTGGAGCAGATGCTGCTGGCGGCGAGGGCATCGCAGAACCTCGGCCTGACCGCCTGCGGTACCTTTTCCGGCGCGTTGGCGTGGCCGTACATCTATCCCTGGCCGCAGCGTCCGGCGGGATTGGTGGAGACCGCGTTCGACGAGCTGGCCCGCCGCTGGACGCCGATCCTGAATGCGTTCGATGCCGCCGGGGTCGACGTGTGCTACGAAATCCATCCCGGCGAAGACCTGCACGACGGCGTCACCTATGAGATGTTCCTGGAGCGCGTGGGCAACCACAAGCGCGCCAACCTGCTCTACGATCCCAGCCACTTCGTG
>JAYTQW010000248.1:0-6936 GCA_043746535.1 Rhodospirillales bacterium | reverse complement strand
GTGCGGCGGATGGAGGCCAGCACCGGCCGGAAGGCGTTCAGGTCGAGCGCCGCCAGGTAGGATTTGACGGGCAGCACCGCCGAGGCGGGCATCGAAAGGGTGGTGATGCCAAGTGCCGCCAGCGTCATCGCCTCCAGCGGGCGCGAGGCGATCTCGCCGCAGACCGAGAGCGGCACGCGGGCGGCGGCGGCCTCACGCGCCAGCATCTCCAGTAGGTCGAGCATCGGCGGGCCGAGCGCGTCGTAGCGCCCGGCCAGCGCCGGCGTGCCGCGGTCGGCGGCGAACAGGAACTGCATCAGGTCGTTGGTGCCGACCGACAGGAAATCCACTTCGCGCAGCAGCGCCGGCAGTTGGAACAGCAGGGACGGCACCTCCAGCATGGCGCCGATGCGCAGCCGCGCCGGCTCCGGGCGCACCCGCGCCGCCTCGGCCAGCAGCAGCGCGCGGGCGGCGCGGAACTCGGCCACCGTCGCCACCATCGGGAACATGACCGAGAGCGGCCGGCCGGCGGCGGCCAGCAGCAGCGCCCGCAACTGCTTGCGCAGCAGCGCCGGACGGTCCAGGCCGACGCGCAGGCTGCGCCAGCCCATCGCCGGATTCTCCTCCACCACCCGCTCGCCGCCCGGCAGCAGCTTGTCGCCGCCGAGGTCCAGGGTGCGGAACAGCACCGGGCGGTCGCCGGCGGCATCCAGCACGCGGGCATAGATCGCCGCCTGTTCGGCCGCGTCGACGATCTGGCCGCGCGCCAGCATGGCGATCTCGGTGCGGAACAGGCCGATGCCATCGGCGCCGGTGATGGCGAGCTGGTCCAGCTCCAGCGCCAGCCCGACATTGAGCATCAGTTGCAGCCCGGTGCCGTCGCTTGTCGCCGCCGGTTGATGGCGGAGGTCGCCGAACGCCGCGTAGCGCGCCGCCCGCTGCTCGACCGCGCGGGCATAGGCCTGCGACACCGCCAGTTCGGGCCGCAGCACGAGTTGGCCCTCGTCGGCGTCCAGCACCGCATGGTCGCCGTCCTCGGTCACGTCGAGCACGCCGCGCACGCCGCCGATCATCGGCAGCCCGAGTGCGCGAGCCAGGATCGCCGCGTGTCCGGCGGCGCTGCCCTCCTCGATCACCAGCCCGCCGACGCCGCGCGCGTGCCAGTCGAGCAACTCGGCCGGACCCAGCCGGCGGGCGATCAGGATGGCTCCCGGCGGCACCGGCTGTGGCTCGTGGCGGCGATCCAGCGCGGTCAGGATGCGCGCCACCAGGTCCTCGAGGTCGGCCAGCCGCTCGCGCAGGTATGGGTCGGTAATGCGCCGCATGCGGTCGTGCAGCTCGCCGGCCACGCGATGCACCGCCGCCTCCGCCGACAGGCCGCCGCGCACCGCCTCGCCAACCCGCTTCAGCCAGCCGGCGTCGGCGGCGACCAGCCGGTAGGCCTCCAGTATCTCGCGCGGCGCCTCGCCCTCTGGCAGGCGGGCGGAGATCAGCTCGTCCAGCCCATCCTGCACCGTCTCCAGCGCGCGGGCGAAGCGGGCCATCTCGGCGATCGGGTCGTCGGCCAGCACCTGTCGCGGCGGCTGCCGGGCGCCGACCCGCACCACGCGCCCGATCGCCAGCCCCGGCACCAGCGAGGCGCCGACGAAGCGGCGCGGCACGCTGTCCTCCAGCTCCTCGCCGGCGCCCTCGGAGGTGCCTTGCGCCGCCAGCAGTTCGGCCAGCAGCATCGCCACCGTCTCCAGCACCTCGGCCTCGTCGGGATCGTAGCGGCGCGGCTGCCGGTTCTGCACCGCCAGCACGCCCAGCACGCGCCCGGCCCGGCGCACCGGCACCGCCAGCATGGAGGCGTAGCTGTCCTCGCCGGTCTCCGGGCGATAGGCGAATGCCGGGTGGTTCTGCGCGTCCGGCAGGTTCAGCGGCAGGCCGGTGGCGGCGACCAGGCCGACGATGCCCTCGCCGACGCGCAGCCGGGTGCGCCCGACCGCCTCGGGCAGCAGCCCTTCGGTGGCGACCAGTTCCAGCACGTCGCCCGGACGCATGGCATAGACCGAGCAGACCTCGCTCACCAACTCGCCCGCCACCAGCGTGGCCAGCTTCGGCAGCGGCGCGTCGTCGTGCGCCATCAGGTCGCGCAGCCGGGCCAGCAGGCGGCGCGGGGAGGCCATCAGGCGGCGGTCGTCACAGCGCGGTCATAAGGTGGCATGCCGGGGAACCGCATCCCGGGCGGCCAGGCTGGCCACCGCCTGCCCGACCAGTTCGGCGATGACGGCGGCGACCGGCTGCACCGAGGCGACCATGCCGACCGACTGGCCGGCCATGACGCTGCCCTGCTCCACGTCGCCGTCGATTACCGCGCGGCGCAGCGCGCCGGCCCAGAAATGCTCGATCGACAACTGCGCCGCCTCCTTGGTCACCTCGCCGGCGTTGAAGGCGCGGATGGTCTCGGCCTGATGCTCCGCGAAGTGCCGCGCGCCGGCGTTGGCCAGGCCGCGCACCGGGATCACCGGAAACCGCGCGTCCAGTTGCACCGAGGGCAGCGCGTCGCGGGCGGAGGCGCGCACGAACGCCGCCTTGAACCGCTCGTGCGCGATGCTCTCGGTCGCGGCGGCGAAGCGGGTGCCGAGCTGCGCGCCGGCGGCGCCCATTTCGAGGTAGGAGAGGATCGCCTCGCCGCGCCCCAGCCCGCCGGCGACGAAGACCGGCACCTCGCGGATGTGCGGCAGGATTTCCTGCGCCAGCACGGTCAGGCTGACCGGGCCGATATGGCCACCGGCCTCGCTGCCCTCGATCACCAGCGCGTCGGCGCCGGAGCGCACCAGCCGCTTTGCCAGCACCAGAGCCGGCGAGAAGCAGACCAGCTTCGCCCCGCCATCCTTGACCGCGCGCACCGCCGAGCCGGGCGGGATGCCGCCGGCCAGCACGATGTGGCCGACCCGGTGCTCCAGGCAGACCCGCACCAGGTCGTCCAGTTGCGGGTGCATGGTGATGAGGTTGACGCCGAACGGGCGGCCGGTCAGCGCGCGCGTGCCAAGGATCTCCGCCGCCAGCAGCGCCGGGTTCATCGAGCCGCAGGCGATCACGCCGAAGCCCCCGGCGTTGGAGATTGCGGAGACGAGATGGCGCTCGCTGACCCAGCTCATGGCGCCGCCCATGATGGCGACCTCGCAGCCGAGGAAGGCGGCGCCGCGCGACCACAGCGCGGCGAGGCGGGCACGCGCGGCGGTGTCCGTGGAGTTGGCGATCAGGATGTCAGGCGTCTGGGTGTCGGGCATCGGGGCGTCAGGCATCGAGGCCATACGCGGTATGCAGGGCGCGGACCGCCAGCTCGGTGTATTCGGCGCCGATCAGCACGCTCACCTTGATCTCGCTGGTCGAGATGACCTGGATGTTGATGCCCCGGTCGGCCAGCGTCTTGAACATGGTGCCGGCGACGCCCGCGTGGCTGCGCATGCCGACGCCCACCACGCTGATCTTGGCGACATTGGGATCGTCGATCAGCCCGGCATAGCCGATCAGCGCCCGCTCCGCCTCCAGCGTGGCGCGGGCGCGCGGCAGGTCGGCGCGGTTGACGGTGAAGGTCATGTCGGTGGTGCCGCTGGCCGAGACGTTCTGCACGATCATGTCCACGTTCACCCCGGCATGGGCGAGCGGCCCGAAGATGGCGGCGGCGATGCCGGGCCGGTCGGGCACGTGCTGCACCGTGACCTTCGCCTCGTCGCGCGAATAGGCGATGCCCGATACCAGTTCCTGTTCCACGATCTCTTCCTCACCCACCAGCAATGTTCCGGGAAGGCTGCCCCCGGTCCGCTCGCCGAAACTCGACAACACCTGCACGCGCACGCGCTCCTTCATCGCCAGCTCGACGCTTCGGGTTTGCAGCACCTTGGCGCCAACCGACGCCAGCTCCAGCATTTCCTCATAGGCGATCCGGTCCAGCTTGCGCGCGCGCGGCACGATACGCGGATCGGTCGTGTACACGCCATCCACATCCGTATAGATGTCGCAGCGATCCGCGCGCAGCGCCGCCGCCAGCGCCACCGCCGAGGTGTCGGAGCCGCCGCGTCCCAGCGTGGTGATGCGCCGATCGGTGGCGATGCCCTGGAACCCGGCCACCACCGGCACCTGCCGCAGCCGCATGCGGCGGATCAGCTCGTCGCCCTCGATGCCCTCGATGCGGGCGCGGCCATGCGCGCCGTCGGTGCGCAGCGGTATCTGCCAGCCGAGCCAGGAGCGGGCGTCGACGCCGATCTCCTGCAAGGCAATGGCCAGCAGCCCGGCGGTCACCTGCTCGCCGGTGGCGACCACGCTGTCGTATTCGCGGGCGTCGTGCAGCGCCGACAGCGACTGGCACCAGCCGACCAACTGGTTGGTGACGCCGGCCATGGCGGAGACGACCACGGCGACCTCGTTTCCCTCCTCCACCTCGCGCCTCACCCGGCCGGCGACGTGGCGGATGCGGTCGAGGTCGGCCATCGAGGTGCCGCCGAATTTCATTACGATACGCGACATGGCGGAGGTCTCGGGTGCTGGCGCCGGCTCAAGGCCGGGGGCGCTGGTCTGGAAGGGTGGCCGGCACACATACTGGCAAGCGGCACGGAGGGGCAACATGCGGGATGACGGTTCGGTGGTGGCGGCGGAGGTCGCCCGCTTCGATGCGCTGGCGGCGCGATGGTGGGACCCGCGCGGGCCGATGCGCCCGCTGCACCAGATGAACCCGCTGCGGGTGGGCTGGATCGACCAGCGCATCGGTCGCCGCCAGCGGCTGCTCGACATCGGCTGCGGCGCCGGGCTGGCCGCCGAGGCGCTGGCGCGGCGCGGCCACGACGTGCTCGGCCTGGACGCGGCGCAGGAGGCCATCGCGGTGGCACGGGCGCACGCGGCCGGACAGGGCCTGACGCTGGCCTATCGCGGCATCGCGGCGGAGGCGTTGCTGGCGGAGAGCGCGCGGTTCCAGGTGGTGACGGCGCTGGAGGTGATCGAGCATGTGGCCGATCCGGCAGCGTTCCTGCGCACCCTGGCCGCGCTGCTGGAGCCGGGCGGCCGGCTGTTCGTCTCGACGCTGAACCGCACCCGGCGCAGCTATGCCACTGCGATCCTCGGCGCCGAACGGGTGCTGCGGCTGCTGCCGGTCGGCACCCATGAGTGGCGGCGGTTCGTGACGCCGGTCGAGTTGGATGGCCTGCTGCGCGCCGCCGGGCTGCGGCTGGCGGACGTGGCCGGGATGGTGCCCGACCTCAAAGGCGGCTGGCGCACCAGCCGCGACACGAACGTCAACTACATCGCCGAGGCGGCTGCCTGACCCGCCAGGCCAGTTATGCCCGGGCGGTGCGCAGGTGCCGCCACACGAACAGGGCGATCCCCGCCAGCACCAATACCACGATCACACCGTCGAACGTGTGCAGCACGCCGCGCAGGCGCGGGTCGCTGTCCCATTTCTGGCCGAGCACGTAGCCGACATAGGCCAGCGCGAAGCACCACGGCCAGGAACCGAGGAAGGTGTAGAGGTGGAAGCGCCAGAAATGCATCCGCGCGATCCCCGCCGGCAGGGCGATGAAGGTGCGCACCAGCGGCAGCAGCCGGCCGAAGAACACCGCCTTGTTGCCGTGCCGCGCGAAGAACCGCTCCGCCATGTCCACGTCGCCCGGACGCAGCAGCAGCAGGTGGCCCCAGCGCGCCAGGAACGGCCGCCCGCCGTGGTAGCCGACCGAGTAGGCCACCGCCGAGCCCAGGTTGCAGCCGATGGCGCCCGCCGTTGCCACCAGCCAGAGTTCGAGCTTGCCGGTCGAGGCGACGTAGCCGCCGAACGGCATGATGATCTCCGACGGCAGCGGCGTGCAGGCGGATTCCAGCGCCATCAGGAAGGCGATGCCGCCATACCCGCCCCAGGCGATGGCGGCGACGATCCAGGCGCCGATGGCTGCGACCATGGCTCAGCTATCCGCGCGCGGCAGCCAGGGGATGCGCGACACGGTGACGCCATCGTCGGCCAGCGCCTCAGCCTCGGCGGCGGTCGCCTCGCCATAGATGCCGCGCGCGTCGGCCTCGCCGTTGTGGATGCGCCGCGCCTCGGTGGCGAAACCCGCACCCACATAGTCGCAGTGCCGCTCCACCTCGCTGCGCATCCGCTGCAACGCGGCGCGCAGTTGGGCCGGAAGGTGCTCGCCGGCAACGGCGATCTGAGATGGCGGGGCGGGCACCGCGACGGCCTGACCCAACGGCAGCGGCGGCACGATTTCGGCGGCGCCGGGCTGGGTTTTCCGGTTGCGTGCCAGCGCCGGAGCCATTATGGCGCGCACGACCTGACGGTCGCCGCAGGAAGGGCACTCCAGCAGGCCACGCCGGGCCTGATCCTCAAAGCCGGTGCTGTCGCGGAACCAGCCGTCGAAGTCGTGGGATGCGCCGCATCGAAGCTCGTAGTGGATCATCGATAACCCGTCTTGCCAGGCTCTGACATGGCAGCCCACCGCGCCGCCGGCAACACACAAACGAGCAACGTGTTCAGGCCGCGAGCAGAACGTCCAGCTCGTCGGCCCGGTCCAGCGCGGCGAGGTCGTCGCTGCCGCCGATGTGCCGCCCGTCGATGAAGATCTGCGGCACGCTGGTCAGGCCGCCGGAACGGCGATGCGACTCCATGCGCTGCGCCGACCCGCCGGGCGCGTCGATCTCCTCGTACGCCACGCCCTTCTTGTCGAGCAGGTTCTTCGCGCGCGCGCAGTAGGGGCACCAGGGCTGCGTGTAGACCTCGATCTTCGGCATCGTCGTCTCCGGTTGGGCTGCACAGCTTTGGTCGCGCGCTGGCCGGCGCAAGCCCCGCCACCGCAATCGCCCGCTACTGCAAGCGCCCGCTACTGCAATCGCCGGTCGACCACGCGCGCGGCCACCAGCACGTCGACCGACGCGGCGCCCGCCTCCAGCAGCGCCAGCGCGCAGGCGGCGCAGGTGGCGCCGGAGGTC
>JAYTQW010000247.1:0-4500 GCA_043746535.1 Rhodospirillales bacterium | reverse complement strand
CCGAGCTTGTGGCCTTGCTGGCCGCTACTCCGCAGGCCGGGCGCATCCTGCGCCCGCTGTGCCGCATGCTGGGCATCGAGGCCGGGCCGGGCTTCCCGCCGGCGCTGTTCCACCGACCGGACCCGCCGCCACCGCCCGACCCATCGCCATCACCCGACCCGCTGCCACTGCCACTGCCACTGCCACAGCCATCGCCCGCCCTGGCGCCGCCCGCACCGGAACCGCCAACTTCCTCGCGGCCACCGCCCAGGCGTCGCGCCCGACCCCGCGTGCCCGCCTTCGACGCGGCCCTCGCGTGAGCCGGCCTACGCACGCATAGAACGTTACGATATCAAAACGTACGGCGCCGCACGAACCCGGCGCACGTACACCTAACCAGTCAGAGTTTTTTGGTTCTTTTTTGCAAAAAAGAGCTGCTTGCCTGGCTTTCCTGAAGCTTCGTCATGAAGACAACTTGGCAGGCTCAACCCTGGGAGGTCGGCCGCACCACAATCTCGCCGACATCGACGTTGGCCGGCTGCTCGATCGCGTATGCGATGGCGCGGGCGATGGCATCCGGCGGGATCGCCATCTGGCTCATCGTGCTCAGGATCTGCGCCTTGATCTTCGGATCGGTCACCGATTCCGCCAGTTCGGTCTGGACGTAGCCCGGCGAGATCGCGGTTACCCGCAGCGTGGCGCCGGCCTCCTGGCGCAGCCCTTCGGTGATGGCGCGCACGGCGTTCTTCGAGCCGGCGTAGACCGCCATCGTCGGCAGTATCCTGATGCCGGCGGTCGACAGGACGTTGACGAAATGCCCGAAACCCTGGCTGCGGAACACCGGCAACGCGGCGGCGATGCCGTACAGGGTGCCCTTGATGTTGACGTCGATCATCGCCTCCCAATCCTCGACGCGCAGGTCGTCGAGCAGCGAGGTTGGCGCGATGCCAGCGTTGTTGATGAGCACGTCGAGCTTGCCGTACCGCTCGCGGGCCAGCGCCACCAGTCGTGCCAGGTCCGCGCGCCGCGTCACGTCGGTCACCATGACGGCGGCCTCGCCGCCCGCCGCCGCGATACGGTCCGCAAGCGCTGTCAGCCGATCCGCCCGGCGCGCGCCCAGCACGATCTTCGCCCCACGCGCGGCGAGCAGGATCGCGGTCGCCTCGCCGATGCCGCTGCTGGCGCCGGTGATGGCGACGACCTTGCCAGCGATGCCGTCGTAGTCGGTCATCGCGAACCTCCGTCAGGTGGTGTGGGACGCCAGTCCGGGGCCGCCAGCTCGAACCCCTCGAAGCGGAACGCCGGCGCCACCATGCACGACGCCAGCGTCCAGGCGCCGAGGCTGGTGGCGGTCTGCCACTGTCCGGCCGGCACCATGCGTTGCAGGCCCTGCCGGGCGGCGAGGTCGGGGCCGAGCCAATGCGCCCCGGCGTCGTGGCCGTCCGGGCTGATGGTCAGCACCAGTGGCGCTCCGGCCTGCCACACCCACAGCTCGTCGGCATCGACCCGGTGCCAGGCGCTGAACTCGTCCAGCGCCAGCAGGAACAGGATGGCGGTCATCGCCCCGCGCCCGCCATCCGCCGGAGCGTCGCGCCAGGTCTCGCGGTAATGGCCGCCCTCGGGGTGCGGCGCCAGGCCCAGCGCCCGGATCACCGCCGCCGCCGGCTGCCCGGCATCGCGCAGGTCGATCACCGTGCGTCAGGCCGGAGCGGTGGCGATGAGGCAGGGCTGCGCGCCGATCGCCGCGAACCAGGCCGCCAGGACAGGATGCGGCCCGCGCCAATCCTCGTCGCCGAAGCGCAGATCGAGGTAGCCGAGCGCGCAGGCCACCGCGAGGCTGCCGATGTCGACGGCGGCGTGGGGCGGTTCCTGTTCCAGCATCGCCAGGGTCCGCGTCACCGCCGCCGCCTGCCGCGCCATGTTGGCGTCCCGCGCCGGCTCGCGCGGCCGCAGGCTCTCGCCCCGCCGCAGCACCGAGGCGTCGCTCATGCCGTCGCCCATCGCCTGGTAGCGCAGCGCCAGCCAGCGCGCCCGTCCGGATGGCGGGAACATCGCCGGAGCGTCGCCGATGCTGTCGAGGAACTCGCAGATCACCCGGCTGTCATACATCGCCACCCCATCGGCGGTGAGCAGCGCGGGGATCTTCGACAGCGGGTTGACCGCCAGCAAGCCCTCCGGCGACTCCGCGGCATTGCAGGCGACCAGTTCGATCCGGCCATCGATGTCGCGCGCGACCGCGCAGGCGCGGACCTTGCGCGCGAACGGGCTGGCGGGGGAGTGGAACAGCTTCATGGCCGGTGGACCCTTCCAAAACAGCAAGGCCAGGGCGCCGCCCTGGACCCGTTGGGGCCTGAGGCCCCAAACCCCCAAAGCAAAATGGATTGCAAAGGCTCGGCCTTTGCTGGGGTCCAGGGGCGAAGCCCTTGGCCTTAGAACGTGTCCTTCCGCCGCCGCAGATCGGCCAGCGTGGCGATGTCGGGCGCGCGCAGGAACGGGTTGCAGGCCAACTCGTCGGCCAGCTTGCTCGGCACAGTCGGCTCGCCGACCGCGCGCAGCACCTGCACATGGGCGGCGAAATCGGACAGTTCGGCGTTGTCCGGGTCGGCATGGACGGCGAAGCGGGCGTTGCTTTCGGTGTATTCGTGGCCGCAGCACACCAGCGTCTCCGGCGGCAACGCCGCGAACTTTTGCAGGCTGTTGAACATCTGCGCCGCCGTGCCTTCCAGCAGGCGGCCGCAACCGAGGCTGAACAGGGTGTCGCCGCACAGCAGCACGGCGCCTTCGGGAAAGAAGAAGCTGATGTGCCCGACGGTGTGGCCCGGCGTCTCCAGCACCCGCGCGGTGGCGGCGCCGAGATCGACCTCGCTGCCCTCGGCCAGCTCGCGGTCCAGTTTCGGCAGGCGGTAGGCGTCGGCGCGGGCGCCGAACACCGGCGCGTTGTAGCGCGCGCGGACCGGCTCGACCGCGGCGATGTGATCGTCGTGATGGTGGGTCAGCAGGATCATGTCCAGCTTGCCGCCGGCCACCTCGATGGCCGCCACGACCGGCGCCTCCTCGGCCGGGTCGACCAGCGCCAATGCCCCGGTCTCGCTGCACCGCAGCAGCCAGGCATAGTTGTCGGAGAGGATGGGGATGGCTTGTGCTACGATCATGCCAAGCGATTTAGCATTGCAGCACTGCCATGCAAGCGGAGATGCGGTGACGCTCTGCCGGCGCCCGCCAGCCTGAAATCAACTTATGCGTGCTATATGAGGGACCATGGCCACGCACAGCCACTCCGCCGCCGACTTCTACGCGACCCGTCAGGGCGCCATCGCCGCGCGGCTGCTGCGCCAGCGGCTGGGGCTGCTGTGGCCCGACCTGTCCGGGCAAAGCGTGTTCGGCCTCGGCTACGCGACCCCGTACCTGCGGCTGTGGCGCGAACAGGCGCGGGCCTGCGTCGCGGTGGCGCCGGCGCAGATGGGCGCCACGCGCTGGCCCAGCGGCGGCGCCAACCTGTCCTGCGTGGCCGAGGAGGACACGTTGCCGTTCGCCGACCTGTCGTTCGACCGTATCCTGCTGGTCCACGGAATCGAGGCGGCGGACAGCGCAAGGCGGCTGCTGCGCGAGTTGTGGCGGGTGCTGAAGGATGACGGCCGGCTGCTGATCGTGGCGCCGAACCGGCGCGGCTGGTGGGCGCATGTGGAGACCACGCCGTTCGGCCAGGGGCAGCCCTACTCGCCCGGCCAGATCGGGCGGCTGCTGGCGGCCAGCCTGTTCCGGGTCGAGCGCCGCGATACCGCGCTGTACGTGCCGCCCGGCCGCGCCCGCCTGCTGCTGCGCAGCGCCCCGGCCTGGGAGGCGGCGGGCCGCCGGGTGGCCCCGCGCTTCGCCGGCGTGACCCTGACCGAGGCGGTGAAGGACATGTACGGCGCCATCCCCCTGGCGGCCGGCCAGCGCGCGTCGGTCCCCGCACGGCGCATGGTCCTGGTCGAGGCGCGTAACGTCGATGCGCGCGGGGCCAAGACGACGCCATGACGAGACGTCTTCTGGCCGCGCTGATGCTGCTGGGCCTTGCCACCCCTCCCGCCCAGGCCGCCGAGAGTGCGCCGGTGCGCAGCGCCCGCCTCACCGCGTCCCTGGTCAGCGCCTCCGACAGCGTGGCCCCCGGCCAGCCGGTGACGGTCGGGCTGCGGCTGCGCATGGCGCCCGGCTGGCACACCTACTGGCGGAACCCGGGCGATGCCGGCGTGGCGGCCGAGCTTGCCTGGAGCCTGCCGCCCGGCGTGTCGGTCGGCCCGATCGCCTGGCCCGCGCCGGCGCGGATGCGGGAAGGCCCGCTGATGACGTTCGGCTACACCGGCGACGTGCTGCTCCCGGTGACGATCACGCCAGCGGCCGGGAGCCGCGCGCCGCTGCAACTGGTGTTGACGGCGAACTGGCTGGTCTGCGCCAAGATCTGCGTGCCGGAGCAGGGCAGCTTCAACATGACGTTGCCGCCCGGCGATGGCGCGGCATCGGCGCAGGCGCCGCTGTTCGCCG
>JAYTQW010000246.1:0-3117 GCA_043746535.1 Rhodospirillales bacterium | reverse complement strand
CGGGTACAGACCGCCGCGCGCACCACGCCCTGCGAACCCTTCACATTCAGCACCCGCACGGTCACGTCCCCGGCACACGCCGCCGCCAGCGGCGTCAGCGTGGCGAGGACCGCCGCGATCAACAGCCTGCCAAGTGTCATCGCGCGCGGAAGCCGCCATCGATGTCGAGGCTGACGCCGGTGACCATGCGCGCGGCGTCGTCCAGCAACCAGCAGATCGCCTCCGCCACCTCGTCGGGATCGAGGAACCGGCCCAGCGGCATCCGCGCCAGCATCGGCGCCGCCTTGGCCGGGTCGGACCAGCCATAAGCGCCCATCGGCGTCAGCGTCACCGCCGGATTGACCGAATTGACGCGGATGCCGTGTGGCCCGAGTTCGGCCGCCATGACGCGGGTAAGGCCGTCCAGGCCCGCCTTCGACGCGCAGTACGCGGCATGGTCCGGCAGGCCGATGGCGGCCGCGATGCTGGATACGTTGACGATGGCCCCCGGCGCTTTGCGGCGCACCAGGTCGGCGGCCACCAACTGCCCAACGAACATAGGGGCCTGCAAGTTCACCGCCAGCACCGCGGCAAAGTTGGCAGGCGTTGTTTCGAGGAAGGATTCCAGCCGGGAGATGCCGGCATTGTTGACCAGCAAATCGAACGGCAGCACCGCCCGGATCGCATCCAGCGCCGCCGGCAACTCCGCCAGGTCGGCCAGGACGGTCTCGCAGCCGATCTCGCCCTGTAGGCTGTCGAGGTCGGCCCGCGCCCGGCTCAACGCCACCACCCGTGCCCCGCGCGCGGCCAGCATGATCGCGGTGTTGCGCCCGATCCCCTTGCCGGCGCCGGTGACCAGCACCCGCCTGCCGCCGAAATCCATGGTTTTGTTCCCCACTCGATCGGGGCGACCATAGCTGGGTTGCGGGTGGGTGCCCATCGGGCGATCTCGCCGCTGCGCTGCCGCAACGTCATCCGCGTCGCACAAGGAAAGTTTGCTAGATCAGACGGGTATGTTTTACCACAGCCGGATGCTTGCGTGTCAGCAGGTCAGGCTGTGGAATGTGATCGGGAAGATGAACCACTTTCCCGTCCAGAATAGCGTTGTGAACCATTTGGTATTGGGAGCCGGTGCCTTGCTGGTCCAAGAAGCGAAACGCGCTGGTAGCAACGTAGTCGGCTCGTATCTCAAATGATAGCCACTGTCGCGCCTCAATCTCCGCAACCTGTCCCGTGGTGTTTGAGCCGGAGAATATATCAACCACCAAGTCACCTGGAACGGTCAGCAATCGAATGAAGAATTCCGGAAGCTTAGCTGGAAAACGAGCGGGATGCGGGTCGGCTCCCACTGCCTTGCAGCCTGCCACATAGAGGCTGTTGCTTTCAGTGTTAGATATCTGGAGCAGGTTGCTGGGGATCGCGCCGCCATTGTCCCGGGCGAAGCCTTTTCCGATATCATGACCAGACGGTCGCAGCTTTGGGGTGTAGAAGGCTGCCGGATTCTCGAGCAGCTTTTTCATGCGATCGCCGTATGGCGCCAGCACCTTGGACACGTCCGCCTTTGGCCACTCCGTTTTGCTGAGCCACCAGACGGTGTTGACGCTGTCCTTCATGCGAATCTTGCGCTTGTTCACCCATTCGATGGGCGACGGAAGCTTCGCCGGATTATGCCAGTAAACCTCCTCGGCTAGGAAAAACCCGACTTCGTCGCAAAATCGCAGCAGCACTCGGAACTGATACAGGCTACGGGCTGGAACCCCGCGTTGATACGCCCCGCCCAGATCCAGCACAAAGCTTCCATCGTCGCGCAACACCCGATGCACCTGCCGGGCAAACGCGGTCAGCCAGTCCAGATACTCGGCTTGGTCGCGGTTCCCATATGTCTTCTCCCGCAACAGAGCAAAAGGCGGCGAGGTGACGACAAGGTTGACCGACCGATCGGCAAGCCCGACCAGAAGGTCGAGCGAGTCCCCGCAATAGGCCGCGCCGTGGCTGGTTGTATAGGCCGGGGTGGCCGCAAGCGGGGAGGATAAAGGCATTCAGCAAAGCTCCGGGAAGAACAAATAGCTACTCAAAGTCTGTAGTCGCATAGTCATCACGGGACAAGTCTGTGACCGTGCCGGAACCGAGTCCCCCTTCACCCACAAGGACCACTCTAGCCCGAAACCTGCGGCGGCTACGTGGGGAACGTGGCTTATCGCAGGAAACCCTTGCAGATATGGCTGGGCTACACAGGACGTATGTGGGTTCGGTTGAGCGCGGCGAACGCAATGTATCGCTCGACAACATCGCTAGGCTGGCGATGTCCCTCGGAGTGACCGTTCCTCAGCTCCTTGCGGAGCATGTCGTATGATGTTCAAGCCGCATGCTGATTTCGAGCAGTTGCAGCAGCTATTTCCAGCCGTAAGAGAGTTACAGAAGCTCGCCGACAAGCATGGCATCGATGACATATTCCAGGACAACGGCGGCAAGATACTACAGCTCTGCCTTTGCCTCGGCATTGATGTGCTGCCCGGTCGCGAGGGCAACGATGCAGTCGATGCGACCACGGGCGGGGAGTACGAGCTAAAGACGCTCAATATCAAAAAGAAAGGCGGATTCACGACACATCATCATCTCAATCCTACTATCATAGCCAAGTACCGCCAAGTCGATTGGATATTTGCCGCTTACGAGGGAATAGAATTGCGGGCCATCTGGCGGCTGCTGCCCGCACAGATGGAGCCATGGTTTGCTCAATGGTCCGAAAAGTGGCACGCGACCGGCGGCAAGGACATCAATAATCCCAAGATCGCCCGAAAGTACGTTATGGAACATGGTGAACTTCTCTATTCGATTGGTGGCCCACTGGAGATGTCCAAGCCGCGCATAGGGAGAGCGATCAGGTCAATAAAGCTGATCGACCTACTTTGAAGTAACGGGTCGGGCACCTTACGCGCACGTCATTGCGCGATGAACGCCGCCGTGCGCGCCACCGCCTCCGCCAGACCCACCCGGCTTACCTCCACGCCCGCCGGGAACGCGGTCAGCAGGCGGGTTGGCGTGCGGCGGTCCAGCAGCACGAACACGCCGCGGTCGGTGGCGGTGCGGATCAGCCGGCCGAACGCCTGGCGCAGGCGGAAGCGGGCGATGCGGTCG
>JAYTQW010000245.1:0-5678 GCA_043746535.1 Rhodospirillales bacterium | reverse complement strand
ACCGCAGAGGCCAGCAGGCGCACGCGCTGGTTCACGTAGTCGGCTACCAGGCTGTCGCGGATGTGATGGATGCCGGCAAACCGTAGCGCGGCGGCGATGCGATCGACATTCGGGCGGCAATCACCGTCATCGCCGCCGCCGCCATTGGCGCAGTTGGAGTAGGCGGTATCCCAGGCGCTGGTCAGATGCGTGGCGACGCCGATGGTGTCGAGGAACGCCGATGCCGGGCTGGCCTGCTCCGCCGCTGGCGCCGCCGCCGGCAGCAATCCGAGCAGCAGCGCCGCGAGCAGCCGCCGGCTCATGCCGCCCGCCGCAGCATGGCGGCGCGGACGGGCTTGGCGGCCTGCTGCGCGCTGACGGTCAACAGCAGGCCGATGGCGGTCCACTGGATGCCGCCGGTCTCGCCGGCGATGGAGTTGCCGAGCGGCATGATGGCGAGGGTCGCCACCAGCACCGCGAAGCAATCGGCCAGGGCGCCCCGGCTCAGGCGCATCCCGCGCCAGGCGGCGAGCACGATGGCGCCCAGGCTGTACATGTAAATCATTCCCACCGGCAGGCCGAAAGTCAGGAAAATTTCCAGGATGCCGCTGTCCAATGCCGGAAGGTCGCGTTTCTGCACCGAGGCAGTGGCCGACCCGTTGGCGCCGAACCCCTCGCCCAGCGGGCTTTCAGCCAACCGGTTGTAGAACGAAGCATAGGTATCGCGGCGGTCGTTGGCGCTGGTGTCGGTGCCCAGGCTGGTGAACGAGTTGGCGCGGTCCTCGATCATGTTCTTGACGCTGACTGGAATGGCGGGGCTGGCCACCAGCAGCACCACGGCGAGGATGCCGACCGCGAATGCCCCCACCAGGCGCAGCCGCTGCGTGGCCGGGGCGACCACCAGGATGGTGATCAGGCCGATGAACACCGCCAGCCAGGCGGTGCGGATGATCGTCAGCAGCAGCAGCGGCAACGCCGCGACCGCCACCAGCATGCCGATCAAGCCGCCGCCGGACAGCATCAGCATCGCGTAGGCGGTGAACACGCCGGCGGTGCCGGGACTGTTCAGCATGCTGAACACGCGCACCTCGTATGGCATCGGCTTGCCGAACGTGTTGTTGTCGACATTCAGCATCCAGACGATATCCCACGGCTGTGGCGAGATGTATTGCAGGACGCCGTACACGGTCATGATCGGCATGATGAGCAGGACCGCCTGCGTCAGCGACCGGCGGATGGCAACCAGTTCGGCCGGGCGTTCCATGACGTAGGTGGCGAGTGCCACTGGCAGGATGTACCAGGCCGGCTCGTACAGCGCTTGTACCACCTTCTCGCCCACCAATGCCAGGAACGAGCCATACATCAGGCAGCCGACCATGGCCGCCAACGGCCCGGCCAGTGGCGCCCCGGGCATCAGGATGCGGCGGAACAGCGAGGGCAGCGCGGGCAACAGGATCACCAGCGAGCCGAGCAGGATTGGGTTGGCCTGCACGAAGCCGGCCTGATAGTCGGCGACACGGCGCAGGAACGGCACGAACGCGCAAAAGCCGACGCATACGGCGGGAAAGGCGCTCGGCCAGCGGTTCATCACCAGCAGGCCGACGGTGAAGGCATATGCCGGGAACAGCGTCCGCATGATGCCGGGCGAGAGCTGGATCAAGCCGTATGGCAGGACCAACGAAGCGCCGAGGATCAGGCCGGCCAGCACCAGGAACGACGCGGGCCTGGGCGCTGGCGCCATCGTTGGCCGCTCGACCGACCGGGTCATGCGAGCACGGGAACCCTGGACGGGTCTGGGAGCGTCGCTGGGAGCGGACGCTTGATCTACGGCGTTCACGGCAATCCTCCACGCGGCCAGAAGGGCGACACCGCCCTCACCGCCACGCCGTCACATAGCGCATTGTTCGGCGCGGATACCGCTACTCACCAAATTGCGTTTACGAAATTGCACCGCGCCCGGTGCCGCCGCCGCTCAACTCGCGCATGGCGCTGAACTTCGCGCGTTGCGTCATCAGGAAGCGTTGCCAGGAGGCGAGGCCCAGCCGCGGCGTGAACCGAATCGCCTGCACCACCCCCGGCGCGATGCGCGTGCCCACCAGCAGCGACCAGCCGGCGAAGACCAGCCGACGAAGCGGCGAGAACTCGCCCCATAGCGCCAGCACCTCGTTGTACATCAGCGCGTCGAAGCCCTCGTGGTCCTGAACCGCCGCGACCTGCACGTAGTGCCGTACCTGTTCCGACGTGCCTGGAAAATGGTCCACCTGCACGGCGGGATCGTAGATGATCTTCCACCCCTGCCGGCGCACGTCGAGCGTGAACTTCAGGTCCTCGTACGGCTGCGCGCCTTTCCCGCGCAACCGCCGGTCGAAGCGGATGGCCCCGAACGCGCTGGCCCGAAAGATCATGTTGGCGCCCTTCAACATATCCACCGGGCGCGGCCCGCCGACGCCCAAATGGTGGTCGGCGACGATCCGCCCGGCCCATTCGACGCGCCCGACCACAGCCTTGCCCGGCTCCACCACGATGTCGCCGTTGTATAGGCAGTCGCGACCACCCAGCCCGCCGAGCGCCGGGTCGGCCTGGAAATGCTTGATCGCCCGCGCCGCCCAGTCGGCGTGCGGGGCGGTATCGTCGTCCAGCGTGGCGAGCAGGTCGGTGGCACAGTTGTCCAGCCCGAGATTGCGCGCCGCCACCACGCCCGGCTCGCTCACCACACGTACCCGCAGCGGCAGGACACCGCTGGCGCGCGCGTCCAGTGCGGCGGCGGTCGCGGTGTCGGTGTCGCGATGCACCACGATCACGTCCTCGAGCGGCCGGGTCTGGCGTTCCAGCGCATCGAGGCAGCGCATAAGGTCGCTCGGCCGGCGATAGGTCGCAATCATCGCCCCGAAGGTCAAATGCTTGGCGGCCGACCCAGAACGGGACAGGTCGGTCATGCGCCAGCACCTACTGAAGACTGGCCGTGATTCCGACAATGGAACGCGGTACGAGTTAACCTATACATCGATCACCGCAACAATGGAGCGCAGATCCGGCTCTGACAGCGCGCCGCTGTACCACGGTTTGATTTCAGGCCGCAATCACGAGGCGGAATACCCTCCTCATGGTGCGAATTGACAATAGAGATGATTTAGATACTTGCTGCTCGCCCGCTATATGCGCCATGCCGGGGACGTAAGTTGGAAGTGGTCTTTTAGAAGTGATATTGCGTGCCGGCCTGCGCGCGGTCAGGTAGGAGTGGCCGGCCCTGGTTCAGGTCAGCGCCGGCAGCCTCGGTGCCGCAACCCGCGCCGGCGAGGCGATGCAGGACACCGCATCGCCCACGGCCACCTCGCCGCAACACTCGACCAGACCGACCAAGCCGCGCCGGCCAATCGCCGCGCGGGCGAATTTGCTCGAGAGACCGGGTGCCCCATGCGCCTGCGACAGCCGGTCGGCGGGATGGCGGCAGGGCGCGTTCTGTTCGGTGACGAAGATTGTGGCGCCGGAAGGGAATTGCAGCCGCGATGCCGGCGCCAGCAGGCTTAATGCCGGTATGCCTTGCACCACCAGGTTGGCCCCGAGCAGCGCCGGATCGACCCGATCGATGCCGAGCAAGGCGGCGATCTCCGCGCATTCCTCATACGATACAATCGAGAGCTGGCGCGTGTTGGCGATCTCCATGCCGCGCCGGTGCCATGGTGTCCGCGCATCGGCTGCGCGCACCGGGCCGGCATGGCGGTCGCCGTCAATGCCGACCCATGTCAGCACCAGCCAGGGCACCGGGCGGGTTACAAAATCGTCGCCGCCGGCGGTCAGCAACTGCATGATCTGGGGCATCTGCGTGTCGCCTTGAATGATCAGGCGACATTAGCAGCAACCTGTGCCGGATCAATTTCAAACCGATCCGCGCCGCTTCGGGCGGATAGAGGGTGGATTCGCACGAAATGGAGATCCCGACCTCCGGGCGTGAAACTACCGCCGATTTTACTGTGATCCTGACGTATTATTAACGAATATGCCTAGGCGGATATGTGGAGTTAGGGCCATGGCTGCTGCCGAATCTGTCATCGTGGTCACCAACAGTCTAGAACTGCGCTTGCAGATCAGGAATTTGGTCACTCAGGCGCTTGGTCTTCCGGTCCTCAGTATCCACCACGCCGACCTGCTGACAACCGAGTCATTTTGGCTTCAGCACCGCACGCCACTGCTGTTGATCGAGGAGGCAGTGGCGGCGCGCGACGACTACAGCATGCTTCGGAGCATCTGCGCACTGCAACCGGGACAACTGATCGTCCTGGTGGGCCGCAACGAACGTGATGAGGCCGCCGTCCGTGGCCTCGACGCCGGCGCCGCCGATGTCTTGCCACTGCCGCTGCGGTTCGGTGAAGCCGCCGCCCGGCTCAAAGCCGTCCTACGCAGCCGCAGCCGCCGCTTCCAGCAGGGCTTGCCAGCGAGCGGGCCAATCAGCGGCTCCATGGCTGCGCGTCCGACCCTCGCCTATGACGCCATGAAACTTCGCCGCCACGAGGAGGCCGTGTTCGATGGCCGCGCTCATGGTCGCGTGGCGCAATCCTAGAGCGTGATCCGCGCTGATAGGCGTACGGAAAATGCTCTAGGGCTTTGTTTTAGCGAGCATTTTATCCGACGGGTGATCCCGTTTGGTCGGATGATGCTCTTACATGCCTACGAACAGGTGGTGCGGCCCAGCGCCACGCAGTCCTGCGACGAGATCAGGTGGGCGACGATCGGAAACAGCCACCAGCCGGCCAGCGCCAGGCCGATCAGCCCGGCCAGCACCAGCAACGGCAGCATATCAATGCCGCCCGACTGCCGTGTGTCCCGCATGACGTCTTCGTACCCCCGATGGCGGCAAGCAGGCGGGGAGTAGCCTATTCCGCCGCCTGGCCCAAATCCCGCCGCCTGAAGAACTGGTTTTCCGGCCGCGGCAGGCCTAGGTTCTCGCGCAACGTGCGACCCTCGTACTCGCGCCGGAACAGCCCGCGCCGCTGCAACTCCGGCACCACCCGGTCCACGAAGTCGTCCAGTCCCTCCGGCAGGTAGGGGAACATCACGTTGAAGCCGTCGCACGCCTCGGTGGCAAGCCACTCCTCCATCTGGTCGGCGATGCTGGCCGGCGTGCCGATCATCTCCAGCGTGCCGAACGCGCCACCGACATACTGCGCCAGTTGCCGCACGGTCAGTCCCTCCGCCCGCGCCAGGGCGACCAGCCGCTCGCGCCCGCTCTTGCTGGCGTTGCTTTCGGGGATATCGGGCAGCGGGCCGTCGAGGTCGAAGCCGGATACGTCGTGGCCGAGCCGCACCGACAGCGAGGCGATGGCGCTGGCGGGATGCACCAGGCTGTCGAGCAGCCGCTTCTTCGCCCGCGCCTCGGCCACGGTGTCGCCGACCACGACGAACGCGCCCGGCAGGATCTTCATGTGGTCGCGATGGCGGCCCAGCCGCTCCATGCGGCCCTTCACGTCGGCGTAGAACGCCCGCGCGCCGGCGATGTTGTCGATGCCGCTGAACACCGCCTCGGCGGTCTCGGCGGCGATCTGGCGCCCAGCCTCCGACGCGCCGGCCTGCACGATCACCGGCCAGCCCTGGATCGGCCGGGCGATGTTGAGCGGGCCCCTCACCCGCAGGTGTTCGCCCTTGTGGTCCAGCACATGCAGCTTGGCCGGATCGAAGAACACGCCGGCCGCCACGTCGCGCAC
>JAYTQW010000244.1:0-5041 GCA_043746535.1 Rhodospirillales bacterium | reverse complement strand
CCGGCTTCGTCGCGGCCGCTGCGTTTCCGTATGTGCAGCCCCGCTTCCGGCTGTGGCTGGAAAACCCTGACCTGGCCGACCCGGCCGCCTATATCGTGGCGTTCGTGGTCGCCTTGGTGTTTCTGTCGATCATCGCCGGACTCGTGGGCGGCGTGATACGTGGCTCCATGCTGGGCGGCATCGACCGCACGCTGGGCGTGGTGTTCGGCATCGCGCGGGGGGCAGCGCTGGTGGCGTTCGCCTACGTAGCGGGGGCGATGGTGGTGACGGCCGATCACTGGCCCGAGCCCGTGCAGCAGGCGCGTCTGTTGCCGTTCGCCTATCAGGGTGCGGTGTGGGCCACCGGGTTCCTGCCCGAAGCCTATCGCCCGCATATCGACCCGCCGCCGGCCGGGCGCGAAACCAGGGCGGCCGATCTGCTACATGCGACTCCACAGGGCCGGGCTGTCGCGCGGCCATGACGGGTTGAGGAGACCGAGACGATGGATCACCCCCTCGATGCCCAATACGAGTATGGGGACCAGGGCCAGAACAAGTACCAGGGCCACGACGACAAGCTGCACGAGGAATGCGGCGTGTTCGGCGTGTGGAACTGCACCGACGCTGCTGCCGTCACGGCCCTTGGCCTGCACGCCCTGCAACATCGCGGGCAGGAGGCCACCGGCATCGTCTCGTTCGACGGCCATCAGTTCCACTCCCACAAGGGCCTGGGCCTAGTGGGCGACAATTTCGGTGATGCGCGCACCATCGCCTCCCTGCCCGGCACGCGGGCGCTGGGGCACAACCGCTATGCCACCACCGGCGACACGGTGCTGCGCAACGTGCAGCCTCTCTATGCCGATTTCGAATTCGGCGGCTTTGCCGTGGCGCATAACGGCAACCTGACCAACGCCACTGCCATGCGCCGCGCGCTGGTGCGGCGCGGCTGCCTGTTCCAGTCCACCACCGACAGCGAGGTATTCATTCACCTGATCGCCATCAGCCTGTACTCGACCGTGGTCGATCGGCTGATCGACGCGCTGAAGCAGGTGGTCGGCGCCTACTCGCTGATCGCCATGACCGACGACACGCTGCTGGGCGTGCGCGACCCGCTGGGCGTGCGCCCGCTGATCCTGGGCCGGGTCGAGGGCAGCGGCGGCTGGGTGCTGGCCAGCGAGACCTGCGCGCTCGACATCATCGGCGCCACCTTCGTACGCGACGTGGAGCCGGGCGAGATCATCGTCATCAGCGACGCCGGCGTGCGCAGCATCCGCCCGTTCGCCAAGAAGGCGCCGCGTTTCTGCATCTTCGAATACGTCTATTTCGCCCGCCCCGACTCGGTTGTGGAGGGAATGCCGGTGTACGCGGCGCGCAAGCGCATCGGCCGCGAACTGGCGCGCGAGAGCCATGTCGAGGCCGACGTGGTGGTGCCGGTGCCCGACAGCGGCGTGCCGGCGGCGATGGGCTACTCGGCCGAGGCGGGCATTCCGTTCGAGCTGGGCATCATCCGCAACCACTATGTCGGGCGCACCTTCATCGAGCCGACCGACAGCATCCGCCATCTCGGCGTGAAGCTGAAGCACTCCGCCAACCGCCCGGTGCTGGAGGGCAAGCGCGTCATCCTGGTGGACGACAGCATCGTGCGCGGCACCACCAGCAAGAAGATCGTCGAGATGGTGCGCCAGGCCGGGGCCGCCGAGGTCCACATGCGCATCTCCTCGCCGCCGACCACGCATTCCTGCTTCTACGGCATCGACACGCCGGAACGCAGCAAGCTGCTGGCGGCGCAGCACGATGTCGCCGAAATGGCGGCGTTGATCGGTGCCGACAGCCTCGCCTTCGTGACCCCGGACGGGCTGTACCGGGCGCTGAACCAGCCAAGCCGCGATGCCGCGCAGCCGCAGTACTGCGATGCCTGCTTCACCGGCGAGTATCCGATCTCGCTGCCCGACATGACCGAGGGCGACACCCGGCAACTCAGCCTGCTGTCGGAGTCGCGGTGAGCGGCCCACTCGCCGGCCCACTTGTCGGCCAGATCGCCCTGGTCACCGGTGCCAGCCGTGGCATCGGCGCCGCCACCGCGATCGAACTGGCCCGGCGCGGCGCCCATGTCGTCATCACCGCGCGCACCCAGGGCGGACTGGACGAGACCGACGACGCGATCCGCGCCCTGGGCGGCACGGCGACGCTGCTGCCGCTCGACCTCATGGAGCAGGACAAGCTCGACGCGCTCGGCCCCAGCCTGTTCGACCGCTTCGGACGGCTCGATATCCTGGTCGGCAACGCCGGCACGCTGGGCAAGCTGACCCCGGTGCCGCATATCCAGCCGCGCGACTGGGCGGAGGCGGTGGCGGTCAACGTCACCGCCGCGTGGCGCATCCTGCGCGGCTGCGCGCCGCTGTTGCAGGCCGCACCCGCCGGACGCGCGGTGTTCGTGACCAGCCGCATCGTGCGCGCGCCCGTCGCCTACTGGGGCATCTACGGCAGCACCAAGGCGGCGCTGGAGCACCTGATCCTGAGTTGGGCCGAGGAGACGCGCACCACACGGCTGCGCGTCAACCTGTTCGACCCCGGCGTGGTCGCCACTCGCCTGCGCGCGGCGGCGATGCCGGGCGAGAACCAGGCCAGGCTGGTCACGCCGGACCAGGTGGCGCCACGGCTGGCGGATCTGTGCATGGCGGCGGAGCAGCGCCATGGCGCGGTGGTGAAAGGCCAGGGCGCTGCCCTGGACCCGCTGGGGCCTGAGGCCCCAGACCCCCAACACTAGAGGATTGCACAGGTTTGGGCTTTGCTGGGGTCAGGGGGCGAAGCCCTTTGCCTTGCCTGCCTCCGCCACCGTCTCCAGCGCCGGGTCGTGGCCCAGCAGCAGCACCGTCACCATCGAGATGAACGCCAACGCGGCGATCACCAGCAGGCCGTAGGAGAAGCTGCCGGTGGCATCCTTGATCCAGCCCATCGCGTATGGCCCGGCGAACCCGGACAGGTTGCCGAGCGCGTTGATGATGGCGATGCCCGCCGCCGCCGCCGGGCCGGTCAGGAACGCCGCCGGCAGGGTCCAGAACACGCCGACCACCGCAAACGCGCCAAATCCGGTCACGGTGAGCGCCGCCATCTTCAACACCGGGTCGTGGATCAGTGCGGCGGCGGTGATGGACACGACGGAGACCGCCAGCGGGATCGCCACATGGGCGGTGCGCTCGCGCTTGGCGTCCGAGTGGCGGCTCCACAGCACGATCGACACCAGGCCGACGATGTAGGGCAACGCGGTGATCAGGCCGATCTGGATGTTCGACAGCCCGCCAAAGCCCTGGATGATCTGCGGCAGCCAGAAGCCGATGCCGTAATTGGTCGCCACCGCGCCGAAATAGACCAGCGCCAGCAGCAGCACGCGCGGGTTGGTGAGCGCGTCGCGCACGGAGAAATGCCGCGCCGCCGTCCGCTCGCGCGCCTCGCTTTCCAGCCGCTGCGCCAGCCACGCCTTCTCGTCTGGCGCCAGCCAGCGCGCGTCGGCGGGACGGTCGGTAAGGTAGCGCAGCACCACATATGCCAGGATCAGCGCTGGCAGCGCCTCGACCAGGAACATCCACTGCCAGCCTTTCAGGCCCCAATAGCCATTCAGGTAGAGCAGCGCGCTCGACAGCGGCGCCCCGATCACCGAGGAGGCGGGGATCGCCGCCATGAAGTAGCCGACGATGCGGCCACGGTATTTCTGCGGGAACCACAGCGTCAGGTAGAAGATGATGCCGGGGAAGAACCCGGCCTCTGCCAGTCCCAGCAGGACGCGCTGCACATAGAAGCTGTATTCCCCGCCGACGAAGACGGTGCCGGCGGACACCAGCCCCCAGGTGAACATGATCCGCGCGATCCAGCGCCGGGCGCCGAAACGCTCCAGCAACAGGTTCGACGGCACCTCGAAGATGAAGTAGGCGATAAAGAAGATGCCGCTGGCCAGTCCGAACGCGCTCGCGGAGAGGCCAAGGTCGGTGCGCATGGTGAGCCCGGCGAAACCGACGTTCACCCGGTCGAGATAGGCCACGAAGTAGCACAGGATCAGAAACGGCACGAGGCGCCAAGTCACTTTTGCAATCGTGCGGGCTTCGATGTTCGAGGCATCGACAGGCATTGAATGTCCTCCCGTTCCGCTCCTGTGGCCGGAGCTGTCGTTGGAGAGGCTGCGCAATTGTGGTCGGGTTGGCAAGCGGCGGTGTGGGATCGGCATTTCGGCATCATCAGTGCCTGACCAGAGCGCCAGCTTTTACGGCGTGCGCCTGGTGCCAATGAGGGGTTCAGTCAAACGCGGCCAGGACTGTCGGCTCGGTGATGGAACGCGGCCAGAATAATTGGCGGGTTTGTTGTGCTGTAGTCGATCGCATCCCGCTTGGCTTCAAGTCGGGCGATGCTCTCACGCAATCCGCGTCTGACCACCTCGCCCGCGACGGTCGGCCCGGCCGCAAGACCGGCATCGCTTGCGGCGAGTATCTCAAGCCAACCCGAGGGGGGGTTCGTCGGATTCGGGATGCTATCCATCAAAACAGAACAGGACGACGTCAGCCTCACCACCAGAGGTTTGCGCGTCGCCTGCTCAATCCCCCTTCCGATCCGCGTACGGGTTATCCGTCCCCCGGAACTGCAGCCGTACCGGCGTGCCCGGCAGGTCGAACTGCTCGCGCATCGAGTTCACCATGTAGCGTTGGTAGTCGTCCGGCGTCTGTTCCGCGCGGGTGCCGAAGATGATGAACGTCGGGGGCCGCGCCTTGGCCTGCGTCATGTAGCGCAGCTTCAGCCGGCGACCCTCGACCAGCGGCGGCTGGTGGCGTTCCAGCACGCCCTCGAACCAGCGGTTCAGGGCGCCGGTGCCGACGCGCTTGTTCCACACGTCATGGGCGCGGCGCACCGCCGGCAGCAGCTTGTCGACGCCCTGGCCGCTCAGCGCCGAGAGCGTCACCACCTCGATGCCCTTCATCTGCGACAGGCTGGTCTGCAAGCGGTCGCTGAACGCCTCCTTGGCCTTGTGCCGGTCCGGCACAGCGTCCCACTTGTTCAGCGCCAGGATGCAGGCGCG
>JAYTQW010000243.1:0-2813 GCA_043746535.1 Rhodospirillales bacterium | reverse complement strand
CTCGAAATGGGTGAGGCCGTGGCGCACCTGCCCGGCCGGCGCCCAATCGATGCCGGCCATCGGCGCCGCCGCCATCGTCTCGGCGGGGGTCCAGGGCGCTGTCCGCCAGGGTGGCCCCGGCAACTCGGTCATGCCGCCCAGCAGGCCGGTGGGCGGACGGCGGCGCAGCAGCACCCGCCCGGCCGCATCGCGCAACCAGAAATGCACGCCGTAGCGAACTGGCCGCGCGGCCTTGGCGGCACGGGCGGGCAGTTGCTCGGCGATGCCCAGCCGCCGCGCGGCACAGCCGGCCATCCATGGGCACAGCGCGCAGGCCGGGCGCGTGGTCGAGCACAAGGTCGCGCCGAGGTCGAACAACGCCTGTGCGAAATCGGACGGGCGCGCGCGGGCGTCGGCGTCCGTGCCCAACCGCGCCGCACCCGCGCTCAACTCCGGCCTGGCATCCGGCAGCTTGGTCTGGATCGCGAACACCCGGCTGGCCACCCGCTCCACGTTGCCGTCGACCGGCACCGTCGGCACCCCGAACGCAATCGCCGCCACCGCCGAGGCGGTGTACTCGCCTATCCCCGGCAACGCGCGCAGGCCCTCGATGGTGTTCGGGAACGTGCCCCCCATCGCCGCCACCGCGCGGGCGCAGTCATGCAGGTTGCGGGCGCGGGCGTAGTAGCCCAGCCCGGCCCAGGCGTGCATCACCGCCGCCGGGTCCGCTGCCGCCAGCGCCGCCACGGTCGGAAACCGGGTGAGAAATCTTTCATAGTACGGTATCACCGCCGCCACGGTGGTCTGTTGCAGCATGATCTCACTGAGCCAGACCCGGTACGGATCGGCCGCCTGTCCCGGCAGCGCCCGCCACGGCAGCACCCGGCGGTGGCGGTCGTACCAGGCCAGCAGGTCGGCGGCGGCGACGGTGAGGGGGAGAGGCATGACGCGGATATGACCGGCGCGAACAGTTCCGACAAGGCTGGCGGCAAGGCTGGTGACAAGGCTGGCGAAACGGCCGAGCCGATGCGCCACCCGTACGGTCCGCGCCCGGTGTCGGCCCTGCTGCCCGGCCTGCTGCGCCCGGCCTTCAAGCGTCGCAGCCCGGCCGCCGCACAGGTCGTGGCCGACTGGGATGTGATCGTCGGCCCCGGCATCGCCGCCGTGACCACGCCGCGCAGGCTGTTCTCCGGCACGCTGACCATCGGCTGTTCCGGCCCGATGGCATTGGAGTTGCAGCATCTGGCCGACGTGCTGATGGCCCGCATCAACACCCATCTGGGTCAGGTCGTGGTCACCCGCCTGCGCTTCACGCAAAGCCTCGCGGCGCCGCCCGCGGTGACGCCGCCACCACCCGCCCGCGCCCTCGCCGCCGCCGCCGCCGCTGTCTCGGAGCTGCCGCCGGGGCCGCTGCGCGATGCGCTCGAACGGCTGGGGCGCGTCGTGCTGACCCCGTTGCGGCCACCCAACGCTTGACGCCGCCGACCGCTTGCGGCCCCCTGAGCGCCTGTCCGTCCATCCAGTCCCGAGGTTTTCCGATGCAGCTTTCCCGGCGTTCCCTCCTGGTCCTCGCGGCATCGGCCGCGGCATTGCGCGTCCCCGGCGCCCATGCCGCCACCACGCTGGCCGAACACTCGGTCGGCAGCGCCACCGCCCCGGTGACGGCGATCGAGTTCTTCTCGCTGACCTGCCCGCACTGCGCCCGCTTCGCCCGCGACACCATGCCCGAAGTGCATAGCCAGCTCATCGACACCGGCAAGCTGCGCATGATCTACCGCGACTTCCCGCTCGATCAGGTGGCGCTGATGGCGGCCCAGGTGGCGCACGCGCTGCCTCCCGCGCGCTACGAGCCGTTCGCCTTCGCGCTGCTGGCCTCGCAGGACCGCTGGGCGTTCGCGCGCGGCGTCAACTCGACCGAGGAGTTGGCAAAGATGGCGGCGCTGGCCGGCCTGTCGCGCCCCGCCTTCGACGCCGCCATCGCCGATACCGCCTTGCGCGACGCCATCCTCGCCGAGCAGGACGATGCCGAGAAAACCTATAAGGTCGACTCGACGCCGACCTTCATCTTCAACGGGCCGAAGGCCACCAATCGGCGCGAGAGCGGCGAGCTGAGCTTCGCCGCATTCGCCAAGATCGTGTCGGAGGCGGGCGGCACCGCCGGCTAAGGATCGGGAGCGCTTCGTGCCTGTCAGCTTCACCCGCCTGCGCATCGCCGGGTTCAAGAGCTTTGCCGAGCCGGTCACGGTGGAGATCCTGCCCGGCCTGACCGGCATCGTCGGGCCGAACGGCTGCGGCAAGTCGAACGTGGCGGAGGCGCTGCGCTGGGCGATGGGCGAGAGTTCGGCGCGCACCCTGCGCGGCGCGGAGATGGACGACATCATCTTCGCCGGCACCGGCGCACGCGCCTCGCGCAATATCGCCGAGGTGACCATCAGCCTGGACGGGACGCACGGACTGGCCCCGCCGCCGTTCGCCGATGCGCCGGAACTGGAGGTGGTGCGCCGGATCGAGCGCGGCGGCGGCAGCGCGTTCCGCGTCAACGGGCGCGAGGTGCGGGCGCGCGACGTGCAGACGCTGTTCGCGGACCTCGCCACCGGCGCCCGCTCCTCGGCGATGGTGAGCCAGGGCCGCGTCCACGGCATCGTCGCCGCCCGTCCGGAGGAACGCCGCTCGATCCTGGAGGAAGCCGCCGGCATCACCGGGCTGCACGCGCGGCGGCACGAGGCGGAGCTGAGGCTGCGCGCCACCGAGGCCAACCTCGCCCGCGCCGAGGATCTGCGCGGCCAGTTGGAACGGCAGGCGGCGGGCTTGCGGCAGCAGGCGAAGCAGGCCGC
>JAYTQW010000242.1:0-2930 GCA_043746535.1 Rhodospirillales bacterium | reverse complement strand
GCCGGCGGCGGCGGCGCTGATGGCCGTATGCAGGAACGGGTGCGCCATGGTCTGCGCCGAGAGCTGCGCCAGCGCGGCACCGGCCTCCGGGGTGAATATCCCGGTTCGCGCGCCGACCAGGGCAAACACCAGCGTGCCGACCAGGTTGGTGCCCAGCACGATTGCCCAAACCCGCAACGTCCGCCACATGGTCGGCAGGTCGCGCCGGGTCAATGCCGGGATCAACGCGGTCAGCGTCGTCTCGGTGTACAGCTCCTGTTGCGCCAGCACCACGATCAGGTAGCCGAGGGTGTAGACGAGGCTGGCAATCAGGCGCGTCCACGGCGCGTCGGGCAACGCCGCCTGCAAGTAGCCCTGCATCATGAACGAGAAGCCGATCGACAGCCCCGCCGACAGGCCCGACCAGCCCAGGCCGGAGAACGAGCGCGCCAGTTGCTTCTCGCCCTGCTCGCGCACGATCTCGTGGATCACCAGCGGGCCGAGCGTCGCGTTGCCAGCCGCCTGCTCCCGCTCGTGTTCGTCCAGATAGGGGGAGTTTCCGCCCGCCTCCTCGGTCATTGCGGCACTCCCTGGCGCCGGTTGCCGCTGCTGGCTACCCGGATCGCCGGCGTGCAACGTAGGCGCGGGGTATGAGGTTCGCGCGCCGCCCGGAAATGGTGGCGTCGGGGTCAGTGCGTGCTTGGCGCCGAACGTGTCCGGCCGCGCCACAGGAAACGCCGCGCATAGATCATCAGCCGCTTCGGGTTCATCCCCACCTTGCGTAGGCCGCGCCAGATTTCGAGCATGAAGCCGCCGCGACGGCGCCATTGGCGTGCGCGCTCGATCCGGTCCGTCTTCCAGGCGCTTTGCCATGCGAAGTTGCGCACCTCGGTGGCCGGGGTGGGCTGCGTGTCGAAGATGACGACATAGGCGAAACGCGGCGCGTCGGAGCGGTTGGGTCCGGCATAGTGCAGCGTCCGGCCGCCATGCAGCGTGGCGCCGCCCATCGGCAGTGGGCAGGCGATCGCCTGGGCCGGCTCGAAGTCGCCACAGCATTCCAGCGCATGCACGCGGGCGTCGCCGCCCAACAGGCGGTGCTCCAACACGGGTCCATGGTTAGAGCCTGGCAGGAACGACATGCAGCCGTTCACCTGATCGACCGGCTGCAACGGCAGCCAGAAGCTGACATCGTGGCGGTCATAGGCGGGATCGCGGAAGGCCTCGTCCTGGTGCCAGGGCGTGGCGCCGCCGGTCCTGGGCGGCTTGACCAGCAGCAGGTCGGTCGCGAAACGCGCCTGGGGGCCGAGCAACTGCCGCGCCGCCGCCTGGGCGTTGCGGAAGAACTCCGTCTCACGCAATTCAGGAGCATAATTGTGCGGGTTGATGATCTGGGTAAAGCGCGGCGGCTCGTTCTCGGCGGCCCCCAGCGCATCGAACAACGCGCCCTCCTTGAAGCCCGCCCGCGTCGTCATCAGCCGCTCGCAGATCGCTCGTATCGACACCACGTCAGGCACCGTGGTGATGCGGTCCACCGAGAGGAAACCCGCCTCGGCCATCGATTCGATCTGGTCCTCGTTCAATAAGCCATAGTCAGCCACAACCATGTCCATGTGTTCGTTTCCAGCGCCTGCGGGGGGTCTTGTACTCGTCGTGAACACACTACGGGTTGCAACCGCCGCAGCGCAGTAAATCGATAGTGACCTACAACGACGCAATCATTATAGGTCCGACAAAATAAAGCAATCGAACACGGTGGATATGGCCTTTTGTCTCTCCTGGGTATGAAATTTCCCAAGACATTTAAGTGAATGCAAGTGCCAATGCACATCGGTCAAATGACATACAGTGAAACACTACGATTTTAGCAATCGTTACAAAATAATATGAGTCAGCGCCAATGGTGATACCGGCTGTACCCGCCACCGATGAAGATGGACGGGCCATAGCTGAAAAAAGGCGCCGGGTAGCCGTAGCCATAACCATAGCCGTAGGCCGGATAGGCGCCATACACCGGGTAGGCGCCATAGGCCGGATAGCCGGCATATTGCGCCGACAGATCGGGAACCTTCTCTCCGGAGGCACTCATGCACTGCACGTACGCGACATCGTAGGCACGCTGGATCGATGCACTAGACTCTTGCGCTGCATTGGCGCCCACAATGGACCCACCCAACAGGCCGGCACCCGCGCCGATGGCTGCCCCCGCGCCGACAGCGCCGCCCGTCGAGCCGAGCAACGCACCGGCGGCGGCACCCAATGCGGTCCCGGCCACCGCCGAGCCGACTCCGCTCTGGGAGGCGCCCTCGCTTGGCGTCAACGGCCCGGCCGCCTGGGCGCCGGACACACGGCAGCGTCCGTCATCGGCCTGGAACTGGTCCAGACTCTTGCCTGGCCCCGGCATCGCCACCACCTGAGGCCCGGTGGGCGGTTGCACCGCGCAGGCCGAAATGCCGAGCGTTCCTAAAACTATGAGCGACTTTGCGACCACTCGCATGACAATCTCCGATTTATCGAGGGGTGATGTACGTTCCCGGCCCACCAGTTCAATAAGTCGTCAGGTTACAAAACCGAGAGACGAAACACCTTCCCACCGGACAAAGCAAGATGTGCGGCCGCTACGCATCCACCCTGTCGCCCAACCGCGCTCACGACCTGTTTCGCACGGCCAACCCGCCGGTCAACCATCCGCCGTCCTGGAATGTGGCGCCGGCGCAGGCAGCCATGGTGGTGCGGCGCGAGCCGGCCAGCGGCGACCGGCATCTCGACCTGCTGCGATGGGGCTTGGTGCCGCATTTCACCAAGGACCTGAAGGCTGCCCGCAAGCCGATCAACGCGCGGTCCGAGACAGCCGCTGGCTCGGGCATGTTCCGTGGCGCGCTGGCCGCCCGGCGCTGCCTGGTGCCGGCCGACGCCTTCTATGAGTGGCGGGCGATGGCGGACGGCAAGCAGCC
>JAYTQW010000241.1:0-8129 GCA_043746535.1 Rhodospirillales bacterium | reverse complement strand
AACGACATCCTGGTCGGCAAGCGCACCGTCGTGCAGTACCTGTTCTCGCGGTTCATGCCGACGGCGACCGAGGGGATGCAGGAGCCGTGATCCGGCAGGCGGGCTTGATCCGGCAGGCGGGCATGTCGCCGGCTTGCGTCGTCGGGGCCTGACGGCATGGCCGCGTGGCTCGACCGCATCGGCGACAAGCTGGCGTCCCCGGCCAGCGCACTGGCGCGTGCGCAGAAGCTGATCGGCGACGGCCACCGCAACGAGGCTTTCCCGCTGCTGGCGCGCGCCGCCAACGCCGGCATCGCCGAGGCGGAGTTCCTGGTCGGGCGCTGCTACCTCGACGCCGCCGGGGTGCCGCCCAGCGCCGTGGAGGCCGCGCGGTGGCTGGAGCGTGCGGCCGGGCGCGGCTACGTCGCGGCGCAGTCGCTGCTGGCGGCGCTGTACATGCACGGCGTCGCGACCACGGCCGCCCCCGGCACGCAGGGCGCCGCCGGACCCATCGCGGCGGCGATGTTCACCCACCCGGCCGAGGTCAGGCCTGATTTCGAGCGCGCGGCGCATTGGGCGCGCAGGGCCGCCGACAGCGGCTCCGGCGACGGACAGGCATTGCTCGGCTATATCCTGACGTCCGGGCCGGAGGCGATGCGCGACCTGCCGGCGGCCCAGGATCTGTATTGCCGCTCCGCCGAGGGCAACTGCCCGCAGGGGCATCTCGGCTACGCGCTGTCGCTGCTGCCGCGCGCGGTGGAGACGGATGATTTCACCCTGGCGGCGGCACAGTTGGCGCGGGCGGCGGAGTCCGGCCTCAGCACCGGCGAGTACCTGCTGGGCGTGCTGTACGCGCAGGGCAAGGGCGTGGCGCGCAGCCCGGAGCGGGCGGCGGCGCTGTACGGCGAGGCGGCGAAGAAGGGGCTGCGCTCGGCGCAGGCGCGCTACGGCCTGGCGCTGCTGCGCGGCGACGGCGTGGAGCTCGACTTGCAGGAGGGCGAGAGCTGGCTGCGTCGCGCCGCCCTCCAGGGCGACCCGGAGGCGGCGGCGCTGGTGGGCGACCTGTACGCGCGTGGCGGCGAGTTGCCGCCGAACCATGCCGAGGCGGCGATGTGGTTCCGCCGCGCCGCCGAGGCGGGGCACAAGACCGCCGCGCGGGCGCTGGGCCTGCTGTACCTGACCGGCGCCGGGCTGCCGCGCGACCCGGCCGAGGCGGCGCGCTGGTTCCGCGTCTCCGCCGAGGCGGGCGATCCGCTGGCCAAGCAGGACCTCGCCAACCTGGTGCTGCAAGGCAAGGCCGACGCCGGCGATTCGGTACGGGTGCGCGAGTGGTTCGAGCAGGCGGCCACCGCTGGCGACCTCGTGGCCGCCTACAACTACGGCATCTGCCTGGCCGAGGGCGTCGGCGTCGACCGCGACGACGCCAGCGCCGCGCATTGGCTGCGCCGTGCCGCCGAGGGCGTGGTCAACGCCCAGTACTGGTACGGCCGCATGTTGCTGGAGGGGCGCGGCGTCGAGCGCGACCTGGAGGCTGGCCGCGCCTGGATCGGCAACGCGGCGGGCAAGGGGATGCTGGACGCCCAGGTGGCCCTGGCCGAGATGCTGGTCAACGGCCGTGGCGGGCCGCGCGACCATGCGCAGGCGCTGGCGCTGTTCCAGCGCGCCGCCGACCATGGCCATGTCGGCGCGATGTTCGCCCTCGGCGCCATGCACGGCGGCGGCCACGACGTGCCGTGGAACCGCCCGGAGGCACAGAAATGGTTCCGGCAGGCGGCCGAGCGCAGCCACCCGCACGCGCAGATGATGCTCGGCCGCTATCTCGCGCGTGGCCTCGCCGGCGAGACCAGGCCCGAGGAGGCCAGGCAGTGGTTGCAGAAGGCGCTGGCACAGGGCTTGGCGGAAGCCCAGGGCGACCTCGATGCCCTGCCGCCTTTGCCGGTAGCGTTGCCAGGGACATTGCCAGAGGCGTTACTGGGGGCGTTACCGGGGGCGCTACCGGTGGCGGGGAACGCCGCCCACCGCCCGGCCGCCGCCGCACGCGCCGGCTAGACCGCTCGCCGATGCGCCTGACAACCAAGCCGCGTGCCGGGCGCGGGTGAGGCGGCCGAGGCAATCGGGCGAACTCGCCGCCGAGCAGGCGCTGGGGGCGATCGAACAGGCCGCCGTGGCCACCGCCGCCGGCGACCGTCCCGGCGCCGTCGCCTGGCTGCGCCGCGCGCGCCGGTATGCGCCCACCGACCCCACCCCGGCCCTGTCGCTGGCAACGGCGCTGTTCGCCGGTGGCGAGTGGGTGGAGGCGGGCGCCCTGTTCCTGGAAGTGGCCGCCGCCTGCGATTTGCAGGAGGCATGGCTGGGCGCCGCCATCGCCCTGTCGCGGCTGGGGCAGGCGGCACCGGCGGCGCGGGCGCTGCACGGCGCCCTGTCGCGCCACGTCTGGGCGGGTGAGGTCGCCGGCCTGCCGCTCGACCGGATCGCCGCCGCCGACGGCGCTCCCGGCTGGTGCGCGCTCGACCCGGATGGCCGCCTGCTGGTCGCATCGGACAAAGGCGACATCGCCTGCGCGTGCGACGGCGTGCCGGTGGCCGCGGGCACGCTGGTGCCGCCCGGCGCCGGCATGGTCAGCGTTGCCGCCGCTGGCCGCGCGTTGCTGGGCAGCCCGCTCGACGTCGCGGCGATGCGGCGCACCGAGGGCATCGCCGTGGCCCGCGCCGGCGGGATCGAGGGCTGGGCGTGGCATCCGGGCGACGCCGCGCGCGACCCGGTGCTGACGCTGACCGACGGCATCGCCACGCGGCGGGTGACACCCACCGACATCTCGATGCTGTCGCCACGCCCGCTGATGCGCGCGCGCCGCCTGACGCTGGGCGTGGCCGAGCTGCGGGTGTTCCAAGGCCCGATCTCGGTCACCGCGTCGGATGGAAGTGCCCTGAGCGGCAGCCCGGTCGATCCCGGCCTGGAGGCGCGCAGCGCCATGTTCGTGGCGCGCGAGGTCGCCCGCATCTGGCCGGCGCGCCCGGCTGGAGGCAATCCCGCTGAGCGCAACCCGGCTGGACGCAACCAGGCTGGGCGCAAGCCCTCGGCCCCGCCCCACCCGCCCATCCTGGCGGTGCCGGCCGCCTTTCGCGGCGACATGGCGGTGGCGGCGTCCTGTCCCGGTCGGCCGGTCGCGGTGGTCGTCCCGGTGTATCGGGGCGAGCGCGAGACGCTGGAATGCCTCGACGGCGTGCGGCGCACCATGCCGGCGGGAACCCGGCTGATCGTGGTCGACGATGCCTCGCCGGAACCAGGGCTGGCGCGGGCGCTCGACGGCCTGGCCGCGCGGGGGCTGATCCGGCTGCTGCGCCATGGCCGGAACCGTGGCTTCCCGGCGGCGGCCAACACCGGGCTGCGCGCGGCCCTGGCCGGGCCGGAGCCGCGCGACGTGATCCTGCTCAACAGCGACACCGCCGTGGCGGCGGGCTGGGTGGAGGGGCTGCGCGCGGCGGTGCATGCGCAGGCCGACATCGCCACCGCCACGCCGTTCTCCAACGATGCCAGCATCCTGAGCTATCCAGACAGCGCCGGCGCACCGGCGCCCGGCCGGCGGGCGCACGCGGCGCTGGCCCGGCTGGCGGCGCGCACCCTGGCCGGGGTGGCGGTGGAGGTGCCGACCGCCGTCGGCTTCTGCATGTACCTGCGCCACGAGGCGCTGGCGCAGGCTGGCGTGTTGCGCGACGACCTGTTCGCCCAGGGCTATGGCGAGGAGAACGACCTCTGCCTGCGCCTGCGCCATCTCGGCTGGCGGCACGTCGCGGTGCCGGGGGTGCATGTCGCCCATCTCGGCGCCCGCTCGTTCGGGGCCGCGCGCGCGGCGTTGCAGGCGCGCAACATCGACCTGCTGAACTGGCTGTATCCCGGCTACGGCGCGCTGATCGCCGAGTGGGTCGCCGCCGACCCGCTGGCGCCCGCGCGCCGCGCGCTGGATGCCGCGCGCTGGCGGGCGTCGTGGCGCACCCGCCGGGGGCCGGCCACCATCCTGGTCACCCACGACAGCGGCGGCGGCGTGGAGCGGTGCGTGCGGGAGCGCTGCGCCGCCATCCGCGCCGAGGGCGGCCACCCGCTGGTGCTGCGGCCGGTGCGCGACCTGTCCGGCGACGCCATCGCCCTGGACCGCGCCTACCTGCCCGGACTGTGCCGGGTGGCCCTCGGTGCCACGGCGGAGGAGGACGCGGCGTTCCCCAACCTGGTCTATGCGTTACCCCAGGAGGCCGACGCCCTCGCGGCATTGCTCCGCGTGGCGCGGCCGGCGCGCCTGGAGGCGCATCACCTGCTCGGCCACGCCCCCACGGTGCTCGGCCTGGCCACGGCGCTGGCGATCCCGGTCGAGGTCCGGGTGCATGACTACGCCTGGTTCTGCGCCCGCATCAGCCTGCTCGGGCAGGGCGAGCGCTACTGCGGCGAGCCGGACGTGGCGGCGTGCGAGTCCTGCGTCGCCGATCTCGGCAACCGGCTGGAGCCGCCGGTGGCCCCGCGTGCGTTGCGGGCGCACTCGGCCGCGATCCTGCGCCACGCCGCGCGCATCGTGGCGCCGTCGCGCGACACCGCCACCCGCATGGAGCGGCATTTTCCCGGCATCGCGGTCGCGGTCGCTGCGCACGAGACGGACCGCTATGCCGCGTTAACATCGCCCCGCCATATGAACGGCACCGATCTCCGGCGCGTGTGCGTGGTCGGTGCGATCGGGCCGGAGAAGGGGTTCGACGTGCTGCTCGCCTGCGCCCGCGACGCGGCGGCGCGCAACCTGCCATTGTCGTTTCATCTGGTCGGGCGCAGCGTGGATGACGCGCGGCTGCTGGCGACCGGCCGCGTCGAGGTCACCGGGCCGTATGCCGAGGCGGATGCGCTGGCGTTGATATCGGCCCAGAATGCCACGATGGCGTTCATACCCAGCATCGTGCCGGAGACGTGGTGTTTCGCGCTCGGCCAGGCCTGGCGGGCCAACCTGCCAGTCGCAGCCTTCGACATCGGCGCGGTGGCGGAGAGGGTGCGCGAGACCGGGCGCGGCTGGCCGCTGCCGCTCGGCCTGCCCGCCGCACGGATTAACAACGTATTTCTGTTGCCTCCGGCGCTCGGTGCGTTCAGTAACGTGGTGCAAACCAATGACAGACTATTGATCGCACCCGCTGCCGTCACGCATTTGAAATAGCGAGAATTGCCATGCCCAACGCTCCCAGTGCCGCCAAGGTGAAATCCGCGAAAGCGCCAGCGTCCGGCAACGTCATGACGGAGTTGAAGGTCAGCGGGCATCTGATGATGCTCGACACCGGCCTGTTCTGCGTGGTGCAGACCCCGGCCCGCGCGGCGAACGCCTCCACCGGCCTGCCGGGCGTCCGCCTGTCGCTGCCGCCCGGCCCCGCCGGACGCCCGGAGGCAATCTCCATCGCCACCTTCCGCGACGATGGCTGGCTCGGCTGCATGGGCGACGCGGCGCTGGTGCGGGTCACCAACGGCCCGGCGCATCTGCTGGTCACCATCTATCAGGCCCCGAATGCCGAGGGCGGCGCCCCGAACATCCAGGTGATGCGCCTGCTCGACCACGCCGTGGCGGCCGCCGCGCCGCCGCTGGCGGGGTCGAGGCAGCAGGCGGCATCGCCGGGCCGCGCGCCCGTGTCGATGGAGATGGTGGCGCATATCCAGGGACGCGGCGATGTCGGCGCGCTGTTCGGCGAACGGCTCGGCGAGCCGGGCAGCGGATGCTGGATCGAGGGTTTCGGCCTGGCCCCGCTGCACGACATCGCCGCCAGCGAGATCGAGTATCAGGCGGTGCTGGGGCGTGGCTGGCTGTCGCCGTGGGTGGAGGGGGGGCAGTTCTGCGGCAGCCGCGCCATGGCGTTGCCGATCCTGGGCCTGCGCGTGCGCCTGCGCGGCGCCGCCGCCACCGCGTTCACCGTGACCTACGAGGCGAGTTTCGTCGACGGCAGCAGCACCGGCCCGGTGGCCGATGGCGCGCCATGCGACTCCGAGGCGATGGTGGCGGTCGAGTCCTTCGTGGTCTCGGTGCTGCCGCGACGCGCCGCCACCTCCTCCGCGCCTCCGGCGACCCCCGCCATGGCAGGCAAGCAGGCCAAGATCGCCGGCGCGAAGAAGGCCGGCAAGACCGCTTCCGGCAAGCCGCCCCAGGCCACGCCCATCGTCAGCGCGCCCATCGTCGGCAGACCCGCCGCCGGCAAACCCGAGGTGAGCGCGCCCGCGCCCAAACCCGCCGCTCTCGTCGCGCCAGCCATGGCGAAGCCGGTCGTCAAGCCGGCCGCGGCGCCACCCGCGAAAGGCAAGAAGCAGAAGCGCCGCAAGTGATGGCCGCCACCGGCGCGCGAATGCCGGGGACGGTTGCGTGAAGTACCTGTTCGTCCATCAGAACTTTCCCGGCCAGTTCCTGCACCTGCTGCAGCATCTGCTCAAGAACCCCGACAACTCGGTCGTCTTCATTTCCGAGCCGAACCAGAACCAGGTGCGCGGCGTGCGCCGTGCCTTCTACCAGACCACCGCCACCGAGCAGGAGGCGACGCATCCCAACGCGCGCGACTACGACCTGCAAGCGCGTCGCGCGGCCAAGGTCGCGGAGACGGCGGGGCAACTGAAGCGGCTCGGCTACGAACCCGACATCGTCATCGGCCACCACGGCTGGGGCGAGTTGCTGAACCTGCCGGACATATGGCCGAACGCGCCGATCCTCGGCTACTTCGAGTTCTACTACCGCACCAACGGCCAGGATGTCGGCTACGACACCGAGTTCCCGGTCGACGAGCAGCGCTTCGCCCGCATCCGCGCCATGAACGTGGTCAACCTGCTGGCGTTGTCGCTGGAGCAGCACGGCCAGACGCCGACCCATTGGCAGCGCACCCGCTACCCGCTCTGGGCGCAGCCGACCATCCGGGTGATCCCGGAAGGTGCCCATCTCGACATCTGCAAGCCGGACCGGCTGGCGGCCCGCGCGGATTTCGCCATCGGCGATTTCGTGGTCGCGCCGAAGGACAGGCTGGTCACCTACGTGGCGCGCAACCTGGAGCCGTATCGCGGCTTCCACACCATGATGCGCACGCTGCCGCGCCTGCTGCGCGAACGCTCCGACCTGAAGGTCATCATCGTCGGCGGCGACGAGGTCAGCTACGGCGCCCGCCTGGCCCATGGTACCTGGCGGGAGCTGCTGCAACGCGAGCTGGCCGGCCAGTACGACGAGAGCCGGGTGCTGTTCCCCGGCCAGGTCTCCTACCAGGTCTATGTGAAGATGCTGCAACGCTCCGACGCGCATCTGTACCTGAGCTACCCGTTCGTGGCGTCCTGGTCGTTGCGCGAGGCGCTGGCCTGCGGTTGCCTGGTGATCGGCGCCGATGTGGAGCCGGTGGCCGAATTCATCACGCACCAGCGCAACGGGCTGCTCGTGCCCGGCCTCGACCACGACCGCATCGCGGACGCGGTGCTGGCCGCCCTGGCCGACCCGCGCGGCACCCGCAAGCTGCGCCTCGCCGCCCGCGCCTATGCGGAGCGCACCCTGCGCATGGAGGACCACATCGCCCGCTACGAGAGCGTCGTCGCGGAGATCACCGGCCGGGGTTGACGCCCGGCCGGCGCTCCCGCCAGTTGTTACTTGGCGGCGGCGATGGACTTGCGGATGACCTCCTCGGCGGCGGCGCGGTCGGCCCAGCCGGTCACCTTCACCCACTTGCCCGGCTCCAGGTCCTTGTAGCGGGTGAAGAAATGCTCGATCGCCTGCCGGGTGATCTCGGGCAGGTCGGCGGCCTCGTGGATGGCCGTGAACAGCGGATGCACCTTGTCGTGCGGGACGCAGACGATCTTCTCGTCCATGCCGCTCTCGTCCTCCATCATCAGCACGCCGATCGGCCGCGCGCGGATCACGGCACCCGGCACCAGCGGCGCCGGCGGCGTCAGCACCAGCACGTCGGCCGGGTCGCCGTCGTCGGCCAGCGTGCCGGGGATGAAGCCATAGGCGGCGGGGTAGGCCATCGGGGTGAACAGGAACCGGTCGACGAACAGGGCGCCGCTCTCCTTGTCGATCTCGTACTTCACCTGGGAGCCTTGCGGGATCTCGATCACGACGTTGATGTCATGCGGCACGTCGCGGCCCGGGGAAATCTTCGACACGTCCATGATCG
>JAYTQW010000240.1:0-3226 GCA_043746535.1 Rhodospirillales bacterium | reverse complement strand
CCATCGTCGAGGAGGCGCAGGCCATCGTCACCGACGCGCTGGCGGGGTAGCCCCTCACTCACCCGCCGTCAGCCGGTAGCCAACCCCGGCGACCGTCTGAATCATAGCCACCGCGAAACCCGCGTCCAGCTTCTGCCGCAGACGGTGGATATGGATGTCGACCACGCTGCTGCGCGGTTCGAAATCGTATGGCCAGGCCGCTTGCAGCAGCATCGAACGGGTGACGACGTGGCCGGCGTGGCGGGCGAGGTGTTCCAGCAGCAGGAATTCGCGCCGTTGCAGCACGATGGCGCGGCCGGCGCGGGTGGCGGCGCGCGCGGCGGTGTCAAGTTCGAGGTCGCCGACCTGGAGCTTGCGCTCGCCCTGGGCGCGGTCAGCCAGCCGCACCAGCGCCTCCAGCCGGGCCAGCAACTCGGCGAAGGCGTACGGTTTGGCGAGGTAGGCGTCGGCGCCGGCGCGCATCCCCTCGATGCGGTCGGCGGTGGCGGCCAGCGCGCTCAGCATCAGGACCGAGGTGCGGATGCCGCCCAGCCGCAGCCGGCGGACCACGTCCAACCCGTCCAGCCCCGGCAGCCGCCGGTCCAGCACCAGCGCGTCGTAGATGCCCTCTTCGGCCATCGCCAGCGCGGTGTCGCCGTCGCCGGCGCAGTCGACCACATGCCCGCTCTGGGCCAAGCCGCGCGCCATGTAGCGCGCGGCGGTGGCGTCGTCCTCCGCGATCAGCACGCGCATGAATGCTCTCCCTGTGCGCGACGATAGCTGAAACCAGGCCGCCGCCCTATGGTGGCCTCCCTGTCGGCCTGATGGAGTGCGGCCATAAGTCGCGTGCTGGTGATTGAGGACGATGCGGCGACCGCCCACGAGATCGCGGCGGCGTTGCGGCTGCATGGCTGCGCGGTCGATTGCGCCGGCACCGCCCGTGAAGGCCTGTCCCGTGCGACGGAGGATTGCTTCGACGCCATCGTGCTCGACCGTATGCTGCCGGGCGGCGCTGACGGGCTACAGGTGCTGCAAACCTTGCGCGGCTTCGGCGTGGCCGCGCCGGTGCTGATCCTGAGCGCGCTGTCGGCGGTGGACGACCGCGTGCGCGGCCTGCGCGCCGGCGGCGACGACTATCTGACCAAGCCGTTCGAGGCGCTGGAACTGACCGCGCGGCTCGACGTGCTGATCCGCCGCTCGGGCCCGCCCGCCCGCGAGACGACGCTGCGCTCGGGCGACCTGGCACTCGATCCGCTGACCCGCGAGGTTCGCCGTGCCGGCCTGCGCATCGATCTGCTGCCGCGCGAATACCTGCTGCTGGAACATCTGCTGCGCCATGCCGGGCAGGTGATGACGCGCCGGATGCTGTTCGAGCAGGTGTGGGAGTATCGTTTCGACCGGCCCGGCAGCCTGATCGACGTGCATGTCGGCAATCTGCGCCGCAAGCTCGATGCCGGTGGCCGTCCGCCGATGATCCAAACCGTGCGTGGGCAGGGCTATGTCCTTGCGACGGAGCCGCCGCATGCGTCTCTCTGATCTACAGCGCACCACCAGCTTCCGGGTGGCTCTGCTGTTCCTGTTGCTGTTCGGCCTCGCCTCCGGCGTGCTGTTCGGCTTCCTGTATTGGCGCATGAGCACCTTCGTGGGCGGCGGCGTCGACGATGGGCTGGAGCGGGAGGCCACCAGCCTGCGCCGCACCAACGCCGGCGATCTGGTCGACCGGCTGGAGGACCATGCCGTCCACGACCCCGACCTGCGCCGGCTCTCGGCGGCCTTCGATCCGGACGGCCACCACATCGCCGGCAACCTGTTCGTGCTGCCGTCAGGGCCTCTGCCGCTCGACACCGCGTTCAGGTTCACCGTGCCGGGCGACGAGACGCGGGCGCCCTTCCGGGGCTGGATGACGCGCCGGCTCGACGGCATCCTGATCTTCGTCAGCCGCGACGTGAGCGACAACGAGCAGTTCAACCAGGCGATGCTGGTGACGATGGCATGGAGCGGGGTGTTCGTGCTGCTGCTCGGCATTGGCGGCGGGTTGTTGCTGGGACGGGTCGCGGTGCGCCGGCTGGACCGCGTCACCGGCGCGATTCGCCGCATCGTCGAGGGCGACCTGTCCGGACGGCTGCCCGCCACGGGGCTGTCGGGCGATGTCAGCCGGCTGGTGGTCGTGGTCAACGCCATGCTGGACCAGATCGAGCGGCTGATGGGCGAGGTGAAGGGCGTGTGCGACGCGGTGGCGCACGACCTGCGCACGCCGCTGACCCGGCTGCTGGCGGGATTGGAACGCGCGCAGGCGGAGGGACGCCAGCCCGGTCACGTCCGCGCCGCCGCGATCGACACGGCCATCGTCGAACTGCACGGCATCCTCGGCACCTTCACCGCCATGCTGCGCATTTCCGAGATCGAGGACGGTGCCCGCCGCACCGGCTTCCGCCGCATCGACCTCGGCCGCATCGCCCACGACGTGGCGGAGCTGTACCTGCCGGAAGCGGAGGCGCACGACATCGCGCTGTCTGTGCTCGCCGAGCCCACGGAGCGTTACGGCATGACCGGCGATCCCGGACTGCTGTTCGAGGCGCTGGCCAACCTGGTCGAGAACGCCATCAAGTTCACGCCGCCCCGTGGGGCCGTCACGGTGCGCCTGATTGGCGGCGGACAGGTCGGCGTAGCGGTGTCCGATACCGGGCCGGGCATCCCGCCAGAGGCGCGGCAGGCGGTGCTGACCCGGTTCTACCGCACCGAGCGTAGCCGCAGCGCTCCCGGCCATGGCCTCGGCCTCAGTTTCGTGGCGGCGGTGGCGCATCTGCACCGGCTCGATCTGCGCATCGACGATGCCAGCCCCGGCTGCCACGTCACCCTGGTCGGCGATGCCGGCATCACATTACAGAATGGTAATGCGGAGGAGAACGCGGCTTTGCCGGCCATGTGACCAGAGTTGGGCAACGAAGACTCAACGGAGGAAACAAAACATGTCGCGTCATCTGCTGCTGAGCGCGTCCGCGCTGTGCCTGGCCGCCACGCTGGGAATGGCCGCACCGGCCCGCGCCGAGAAGATCATCCTGAATGTCGGCGGCCTGGAGAAGCAGATCTACCTGCCGGCCCGGCTGGCCGAACGCCTGGGCTACTACAAGGAGCAGGGGCTCGACGTCGAACTCGATGACGAGCAGGCCGGCGTCGAGGGCGCCGATGCGCTGATCGCCGGTGAGGCGCAGGGCGTGGTCGGATTCTACGATCACACCATCGACCT
>JAYTQW010000239.1:0-3143 GCA_043746535.1 Rhodospirillales bacterium | reverse complement strand
GATCTTCGGGGCATTGGCGGGCTCGGTGGTCGGCATCGTCACTCCTCCAGCCGCCAGGCGTTCGGCGGCATCGCCTGGTCACTGGTCAGCATCAGGGGTCGCCCGGCGCGGCGCGCAAGGTCGGCCAGCGCCACCGGGTCGGCGCGCAGCGCGTCGGCGACTCCCGGTGCCGCCACCATGGCGGGGCGGCGCGCCGGGTTGGCGGCGATCTCGCGCGCCAGCGTCCGCAACCCGACCAGGCCGGCGGCATACGGGCCGCTCAGCACCTCGTGCAGCGGCGGGTGGATGCGGGTGCGCAGGATCTCGGCCAGGCCCAGCGCCGAGAAGCCGAGGAACCGGGTCTCCGTCGGGTCCCGCGCCAGCGCCGCCGCAAACGCCGGGCCGAGCGCCGCGCGGCGCTTGATCGGCATTCCGGCGAGATCGACCACGATGGCGCCGCCCAGGTTGCGCAGCCTGATCTGGCGGGCGATGGCGGGGATCAGCGCGGCGTTGGCCCCGCCCTGCGCCTCGCGCTTGCCGCGCCGGTCCGCGGTCGCGGCGCCCAGGTCGAGGTCGATGGCGACCAGTGCCGGCGTCGGATGCACGGATAACGTGGCCCCTCCGGGCAGCGCCGTGGCCGAGTTGCGCGACGCCTCGAACAGCGCCTCCAGCGTGTCGCCGAACGCGCGCGGCACCAGGTCGAGCCGGCTGCCGAAGGCCGGGCGCAGAAGCGCCAACACCGCAAGGTCGTCGACCGCGATAAGCGCGCGTGGATACAGCGCGGCCAGGCGGGCGACGGCGCCGGGTCCGAGCTGTTCCGGGCCGTCGGAGGCGGCGAGGCGCGGACCCTTGCCGCCCTGTGCCGCGCGGGTGACGCGGACCAGCAGCCGGTCGCCGTCGTGGCGTCCGGCGGCCCCGGCGCTGTCGGGCAGGAAGCCTTCGGGGCCATGGTCGAGGGCCACGAACGCGCCGGCCATGGCGGGGCGGCGCGTGGTGACGCGGCCGAGCACCACATCGCCCACGCGGTCGCGCGCGCCCGGACGCTCGATCGCCACATCCAGCAACGTCTCGCCATCCCACGCGACGGCCCGGATCTCGCCCGGACCGCAACTGGCGGCGATGGCTACGGAAGTTTCCAGCCCAACCCCCGCAGCAACTGCGCGGTCTCGAACAGCGGCAGCCCGACCACGCCGGAATAGCTGCCGGACAACATGCGGACATGCGCCGCCGCACGACCCTGGATGGCATAGCCGCCGGCCTTGCCCTCCCACTCGCCGGACGCGAGGTAGGCCTCGACCTGCGGATCGGTGAGGCGGGCGAAGATGACGGAACTGTCCACCAGCCGCGCAGCCGCGCGCCCGTCGGGCGCCACCACCACCACCGCCGTCAGCACATGGTGGCGGCGGCCGGACAGCAGGGCGAGGCATTTGCGCGCGGTCGCCGCATCCTCCGCCTTGGGCAGGATGCGGCTGCCGACCGCGACCACGGTGTCGGCCGCCAGTACGAAGTCGCCCGGACTTGCCACCGCCGCCGCCTTGGCCCGCGCCAGGCGCTGCGCGGCCAGGCGTGGCGCCTCGTCGCGCAGCGGGGTCTCGTCGATGTCGGCGGGGATGATGGCGTCCGGCGTCAGGCCGATCTGCGCCAGCAACGCGGCCCGGCGCGGGCTGGCCGAGGCCAGGATCAGGCGCGGGACGGCCAGCCTACCTGGATCGGCCAGCTTGGTTGAAGCGGCCAGCTTACTTGAATCGGAACGTGATGCGACCCTTGCTCAGGTCGTACGGGGTCATCTCGACGTTCACGCGGTCGCCGGCCAGCACGCGGATGCGGTTCTTGCGCATCTTGCCGCTGGTATGCGCCAGGATGCTGTGCTCGTTGTCGAGTTTCACGCGGAACATCGCGTTGGGCAGCAGCTCCATCACGGTGCCGCTGAACTCAATCATATCCTCTTTGGACATCTAGCCTCGATACGGGGTTCTACAGCGGCGGAACATGATGACCGCGGCGGTGTAGGTCAAGCGAGGCGTAGCGCCACGCTGCGAGCGTGCGCGTGCAGGCCCTCCGCCTCGGCCAGCGCCACCGCCGCCGGCCCGACCGCGCGCAGCGCCGCCGCGTCCGCCGCGACCCACGTGGTGCGCTTCAGGAAATCGTACACCGACAGGCCGGAGGCATAGCGGGCGCTGCGCCCGGTCGGCAGCACATGGTTCGGTCCGGCCACGTAATCGCCAACCGCTTCAGGGCAGTAACGACCCAGGAAGGCGGCGCCGGCGTGGCGGATGGCGGCGAACAGCGCCTGCGGCTCGGCGGTCATGACCTGCAAATGCTCGGGCGCCAGCCGGTTGGCCAGCGCCGCCGCCTCGTCCCAGTCGGCCACCACGATCACCGCGCCATGCGCCCGCCACGACGCGCCGGCGATGCCTTCGCGGGGCAGGGTGGGCAGCGCCGCCGCCACCGCCTCGATCACCGCGTCGGCGAAAGCCCGCGAGTCGGTGATGAGGATGCTCTGCGCCGCCTCGTCGTGCTCGGCCTGCGCCAGCAGGTCCATGGCGACGTGGGCGGGATCGTTCAGGGCGTCGGCGATTACCAGCACCTCGGACGGCCCGGCGATGCTGTCGATGCCGACGCGCCCGAACACCTGCCGCTTGGCCTCCGCCACGTAGGCGTTGCCCGGCCCCACGATGCGGTCGACGGCGGCGATGGTCGCGGTGCCATAGGCGAGCGCCGCCACCGCCTGCGCGCCGCCGACGCGGTAGATCTCGGAGACGCCGGCGCGGCGGGCGGCGGCCAGCACCAGCGGGTTCAGCACGGCGTCCGGCGTCGGCACGCACATTGCCAGCCGTGTCACCCCGGCGACGCGAGCGGGGATCGCGTTCATCAGCACCGAGGAGGGATAAGCCGCCTTGCCGCCCGGCACATACAGCCCGACCGCGTCCAGCGGTGTCCAGCGCAGCCCCAGCGTCAGCCCGGCCGGGTCGGGCACGATCAGGTCATGCGGCATCTGCGCGCGGTGGAACGCCTCGATCCGGCTCGCCGCGAAATCCAGTGCCGCGTGAAGCTCGGCGGACACTTCCGCCACTGCCGCGTCGATCTCGGCGGCGGTCAGGCGCAGGCGGTCGGGCGCGAGGTCGAGCCGGTCGAACCGCAAGGTCGCGGCGCAAAGCGCCGTG
>JAYTQW010000238.1:0-4055 GCA_043746535.1 Rhodospirillales bacterium | reverse complement strand
GCGTGGTGGCGCTTCCTGCACGAGAGCCAGGTCGGCTTCGACCGCGCCATGTTCGACTGGCGCGGCGGGCTGGCGAGCGAGGCGCGGGCGGCCTCCAGTCCGGCGGCGGCGGCCTATGCCAGCGAGGCGTTCGCCCCGGTGCGCGCGGCGCTGGCCCACTTCGCCCCGGTGCCGGGCGCGCTCGACCACGCCTACTGGTCCGACCCTGGCCCCTGCACCATGCTGGTGCCCGACGTGGAGGACCTTTGGGCGCCGATCGCCGAGGCCGACGACTGGTCGGCGCTTGCCGCCAAGCTGGCGAGGGTGGAACGGATGGGCGAGGCGCATCGGGGCGGCCGGGCTTGACAGCGCCCGCCAATCCCTGATCCCTTGGCCGCTTTCGCATTCTGGCTTTCGCATTCTGGCTTTCGCATTTCGGGAGAAAGCGAACATGGCGCGCATCGAGATCGCGGTGAAAGGCTTGTTCGCGACCCCGGTCGCCGCCGTCGAGATACCGGGACCGGGCATGTACGCGCCGCACCTGAAGTTCGCCGCGAGGACGGCGCCGCAGTCGGCAGCGGCGAGACCATCCGCCCGCGCCCCGGCCTGATGGTGCTGTTCCCGTCCTGGCTGTTCCACCAGGTGCGGCCGTACCGCGGCCAGGGCCTGCGCATCTCCATCGCCTTCAACCTCGGCCTCTGAGCGCGATGGACGCGGCCCCGCGCGCCTTCTCGCGCCGGCAGACGGAGATCATCGCCCTGCTGCGCGAGACCGGGCGGGTCGCGGTGGAGGAGCTTGCCACGCTGTTCGAGGTGTCGCCGCAGACCATCCGCCGCGACCTCAACGACATGAGCGAGGCGCGCGTCATCACCCGCGTGCATGGCGGCGCCATCGTCGCCTCCAGCGTGCAGAACCTGGCGTACGACGCCCGCAAGCTGGTGGCGCAATCGCACAAACGCCTGATCGGCGAGGCGGCGGCCCGGCTGGTTGCCGACCACTCCTCGCTGTTCATCAATCTCGGCACCACCACCGAGGAGGTCGCCCACGCGCTGGTCGGCCGCGCGGGGCTGCTGGTGATCACCAACAACCTGAACGTCGCCACCGAACTGCACCGCAACCGTGGCATCGACGTGATCGTCACCGGCGGCAGCGTGCGCCCGAGCGACGGCGGCATCGTCGGCGCCACGGCGGTCGAGCAGATACGGGAGTTCCGCGTCGACACCGCCGTGATCGGCATCTCGGCAATCGACGCCGACGGCACCCTGCTGGATTTCGACATCCGCGAGGTGCAGGTCTCGCGCGCCATCATCGACATCGCGCGGCGCGTGATCCTGGTCACCGACAGCAGCAAGTTCTCGCGCAGCGCCCCGGTGCGGATCGGCACGCTGGCCGATATCGACATCCTGGTGACCGACCGCCTGGAGCCGGCGGCGGCGCGGCTATGCCTCGACCACGAGGTGACGGTGGTGGAGGCCGGCGGCCCGGCAGAGGGCGACTCAGGCGGGCCCGAGTGAGCTGCCTGTTCGTTTAGACGCTTGCGACTTTCCTTTTCAGGGCCTATACGATCAAAACGATCAAACAAGACGTGCGAAACGCGCGCCCGGAGGAAGGGACAGCCTGGTTGGACGACGCTGGCCACAACACCGATCACGCGGGCGCCGAGTACGACCTCGCCATCATCGGCGGCGGCGTCAATGGCTGTGGCATCGCGCGCGATGCCGCCGGGCGTGGCTGGCGGGTGCATCTGTGCGAACGCGCCGACCTCGCCTCGGGCACCTCCAGCGCGTCGACCAAACTGATCCATGGCGGCCTGCGCTACCTCGAACACCACGAGTTCCGCTTGGTGCGGGAGGCGCTGATGGAGCGCGAGGTGCTGTGGGGCATCGCGCCGCACATCGTCTGGCCGTTGCGCTTCGTGCTGCCGTATCACCGGGGGCTGCGGCCCGCGTGGCTGCTGCGGCTCGGCCTGTTCCTGTACGACCATCTCGGCGGCCGCAAGCGGCTGCCGCCGACGCGCACCGTGCGGCTGGGCTCCGATTCCGCCGGCGCCGTGCTGAGGCCGGAGTTCACGCGCGGCTTCGAGTATTCGGATTGCTGGGTCGAGGATGCGCGCCTCGTCGTGCTGAACGCGCGCGACGCCGCCGACCGGGGTGCGACCGTCGCCCCGCGCACCGCCTGCGTGTCGGCGCGGCGCGATGGCGACCGCTGGGCCGTCGCCCTGCGCGACGAGGCCACCGGCGGCGTCCGCACGATCCGGGCGCGGGCGCTGGTGAATGCCGCCGGCCCGTGGGTGGCGGAGGTGGCGGGCACGGTGATCGGCGACAACGCGCCGGCCATGGTCCGGCTGGTGCAGGGCAGCCATATCGTGGTCCGCAAGCTGTACGACCACCCGACCTGCTACATCTTCCAGAACGCCGACAATCGCATCTTCTTCGTGATCCCGTACGAGCGCGATTTCACCCTGATCGGCACCACCGACCAGGATTTCACCGGCGATCCCACCGGCATCCAGGCGAGCGAGGCGGAAATCGCCTATCTGTGCCACGCCACCAGCCTCTACCTGCGCCAGCCGGTCACGCCGGACATGGTGGTGTGGTCGTATTCCGGCGTGCGCTCGCTGTACGACGACGGCTCCAGCGCAGCACAGGAGGCGACGCGGGATTATGTGCTGAAGCTCGACGCGCCCATCCCTGGCACACCGGCGCTGCTGTCGGTGTTCGGCGGCAAGATCACCACCTACCGGCGGCTGGCGGAGTCGGCACTGGCGCTGCTCGGGCCTCATCTGCCGCCCGCCACCGCCGCCGGCCCCGGCTGGACCGGCCGCACCGCCTTGCCGGGCGGCGACTTCGCCTTCGATGCGTTCGAGGCGACGCTGGCCGGCTTCGCGCGGCGCTACCCGTTTGTGCCCGAGCCGCTGCTGCGGCGGCTGCTGCGCGCCTATGGCACCCGCATGGCCGAGATCCTGGGCGATGCGGCGAGCATGGCCGATCTCGGGCCGGTGCTCGGCGCCGACCTGACCGAGGCGGAGCTGCGCTACCTGGTGCGCCGCGAGTGGGCGCGCGGCGCCGCGGACGTGGTGTGGCGGCGCAGCAAGCTCGGCCTGCGGCTGACGGCTGCCGAAATGGCCGGGATCGACGTGGCGATCGGGCGCATGATGCGAGCGGAAGCGGTCGTGGCATGACCGGGAGGGCCGCCCGCCAATGAGCCTGATGTTGGACCATGTCGGCCTGCGCGTCGGCGAACACAGCATCGTCGACGACGTATCGTTGACGCTGGAGCGCGGCACCATGAACGTGCTGCTCGGGCCGACGCTGGCCGGGAAGACGACGTTGATGCGGCTGATGGCGGGGCCTGAGCGTCCGACCACCGGGCGGCGGCGGCTGGATGGGCGCGACGTGACGGGCGTCGCGGTGCGGCGGCGCTCGGTGGCGGAAAGCAAAGAGCTTCGATGAGAACGGCCAGCATTGCTCTTGCGCTTGCATCGTGCGTTGTGGGCTTTGTGGCGGCTTATGAATGGCACTTGGCCAGTGGACATCTAACCTACGCAAACATCAATTCATCTGCCGAACTGAATAGGCAAGCTGCACTCTGGACGGCGGCGTCGGTTGGGCTATCGGGCCTATCGTCGGTCGCCGGGACGCTTGGTTAGGAATATTTGCTAGAGCATTTTCCGATCATTCTGGTTTGTAGCCTGTGGCGGTAAAGTAGTTGGCGCACTCGTCGGAAGTGAAGGCTGGGAGCGCGTCGCCTATGGGGTGCCGACCCCGGCCAGCTTCGCCTGAGTTCAGTTTGCCTAAGCCCGGCTTCACCGATCAAAGGGATCTTTCGATATGGCGCGGCACATCCTGGTCATCGACCAGGGCACCACCTCGACCCGCAGCATGGTGTTCGACGCGCAGGCCAGGCCGGTTGCGACCGCGCAGATGGAGTTCCCGCAGATGTTCCCCCGCCCGGGCTGGGTGGAGCACGACCCGGAGGCGATCTGGGACAGCGTGCTCGACACCGCGCGGCGGGCGCTCGCCCGTACAGGGCTGGCCGCCACGGATCTGGCCGCGATCGGCATCGCCAACCAGCGC
>JAYTQW010000237.1:0-5999 GCA_043746535.1 Rhodospirillales bacterium | reverse complement strand
GGCGAGATGTTCGACGTGGTGGTGGAGGGGCCGCTCACGCTGAACGACACCGACCTGATCCTGGCGGCGGCGCTGGACGGGGTGGGCCTGGCGAGCACGCTAGAGTCTTCGGTGGCTAACCACATCGCGGCCGGCCGGCTGGTGCGCGTGCTGGAGGATTGGTGCCAGCCGTTCCCCGGCTTCTTCCTGTACTACCCTAGCCGTCGCCAGGTGCCGCCCGCGCTACGTGCGCTGATCGACTTCATGCGAGCCGAGGGCGGGCCGTGATTGGATGGTTGTAGTTGAGAGCGAGTTCGCCGTGGTCAAGTGCAACATAATCTTGAACGCCGGCCGGGAAACCAGCCGGTCAGGCCGCGTTGTCCGGGCGGACAGTGAAAGGTTCCAACATGGCTGACAAGAACCATACGCTCGAATACTACCTGACCGGCCTGCGCAACCAGCACGCGGTCGAGGGCCAGGCGGTCTCGACCATCCAGGCCCAGCTTGGCCGCATGGAGGCCTATGCGGAACTGCACGCGCAGATGATGCAGGAGGTCGAGCGCTCCAAGACGCAGGCATCGCGGCTGGAGACGCTGCTGACCAGGCACCAGACCAGCGCCTCCGCCGCCAAGGAGACCGTGACCTCCGTCGTCGGCAAGGTGGCGGGCGTGGTCCACGTCACCTCGGACGACGAGGTGATCAAGAACGTCCTGGCCGCCATCGGCTTCAAGGCCTACGAGATCGCGTCCTACAAGACGCTGATCGCGACTGCGGAGATGGCCGGGGCGTCGGACGACGTCGCCGTGCTGAAGCAGTCGATGACCGAGGAGCAGGAGATGGGCGACTGGCTGGGCGAGCACCTGCCGGGCCTCGTGCAGTCCTACCTGACCCAGTCCGCCAGCAAGTAGCCGCCGGGCTGCGCGGGACCTTCCGCGCGCAGCTAACCCTTGGACACCAGCGGCGGCGTCTGCTGGTGCTGGATCACCCGCCACTCCTCATGCGCCAGCCGGCGGTAGGTGGAGGTGCAGTGCGCCTCGTAGGAGGGCACGCCCTCGCGCTCGCCGCGCGCCTTGTAGGCGATGACGATGATGCCCTCCTGCGGGCGCGCGACCTGACGCTCCGACAGTTCGATGCGCGACCAGCGCGGCGTCGCCGCCACCGCGTCGATGGCCTGCTGGCCGGTATGGACGAACGGCGGCATCGGCAGCACCATCAGGCACTGGTCGTCGATGGAGGCGCGGTAGTGCTCGGCGTCGGCGGTCCACAGGCTCTCCTCGAAACTCCAGATGCGCGCGTCGTCCATGGTGGCCCCCGTTGTTGGTGGGGGTGTAGCGCGGTGGGACGGCGATCGTTCGCGGGTTGATGGTGGGGTCGGTTCACGTGTTGCGGGTGTGGGGCCGCTTCGTGTTCAGGCGGGATGTGGTGCGCCGAGGCTCGTCGCTCCCTGTTCCCGCACGACCGGCCCTGTTCGGCAGCGTGAGGCAGCGCCAAGGGCGTCGCCCCTGGACCCCAGCAAAGGCTTGCCTTTGCGATCCTTTACTGGAAGGGTACGTTGCGGGAGGGTTGGCCGAAGCCTAATTAGGAACTGCAGCTGACGGTGAACCGCCGCATGTAGGTTGAGCGGTGAGCGACTGCTTTGCGCTAATTTCGGACGCTATGATTCTCGGGGCAGTGCCCCGAAAGCGGACGTAGTTCTAGTCGCTAATATCACCAGGGCTAGCCCCTGACATGGAGGTCCGATGTCCAATCTCCTGCCGTCCTTCCGCGGCGCAGGAGATCATCACGCGGCTTTCGGACCAGAAACCGGTGTCCCCGACCACGGCCGGCGTTCACGTGTGAGCGTTTGACCGCTTCCCGAAATGGCCATTAGGCTTTAGCTTGAACTGGGAAAAACCAACAAGTGTCGAACAGCCCGTTTCATCGCGTGGAGAACACGACGACGCAGACCGCCGCGCATGCCAAGTTGCAGGAGGCTTCGCGCGAAATGTGGGGGCGGCCCCGTAGAGGAAGCAATCTCCTGTCAGTGAAAGCCTATCCCGGCAAGCTACCTAACGAGAGAGGTGTCGAGTTCATGACCGACATAAGCCCTTTCAGCGGCAGCTCTCCCAACCAGGTGTATTGGTATCACGAGACGTGTGCCGGCGTACAACTGCGTCAGCAGGGCGGCGAGGATTTCGCTTGTATAAGCTTGACCAGCTTTAGCAACATGCAACCATGACGGTGCGCATTCTTCAATACGAGCCAGACACAGATGTAATTCCGCATGCAATTATCTGGCGATCCTTAAAGTATTGTACTCTGGTGATCCGCGTAGGCGAGGATGACTTGGATGCCTACAAGGGCGCCAGCTTCGCAATCGGCAATGATATTCACTTTGATCTAAGGGTTTACCAAGGTCACATACGCGCGGAGGTGACGGTCACACTGTATCTTCCCGAGGACATACAGGATGAAGCGCGCGTTGTTGAGATCGTGAACACCGTCATCACCGAGATGGCGATCCCCGTCTCGGCCGTCGCGTGGCGACGCGGTCAAGAATTTCAATTCGGCAAGTTAGAGCGGTCGCTTGATGACCGCTTGCTCGAGGGAGAGGCCCGCATTCTCGTCCTAAAAATTGCAGCGAGCCAGCCGGAGCGATCAGCGACCGTTGGTAAGCTGCGTGAGGAGGTGCCAAAGTACTTCGATTTATCTCCCGCCGATCGAAAGCCCTCGCCTTCGAGAGCTAACGAGCAAAATTGGCACATCGTCATTCGCAACTCTATGTCGTCCCACACAAGAGGCAGGAAATCGATCTTCGCGCAAGGCTGGGCAGAGAAAATACCCGGTGGCCTGAAGGTGACGAATCAAGGAATGGACTATCTGAACAGTATCGGGTTCTCAGATTTGCTAAGCTCCGATTTGGCGGAAGAGTAGCGCGCCTTGTAACCAAGTGGCAGCCATTTCACCTCCGTGCTTGGCTCACTCTCCTTATCCCACACGAACCAAGCATAGGCGGTTGTCCCTGTGCCCTTCATTACAGCTCCAGCTGGGTAGAACGTGATGCGCTCGCTAAATACCCAGACACGGGCGGGCGGGGTGTTCCTAAATATTGTTCGCTGGCGGTTTGCGCCCTCCAAGAAGGCAAGTCGAAGGAGAAGGCACAGCTTACGTGAAGCCTGACGAAGCCCAGCTTCTACGAAACCTTCGGCGCTGTTGTACGGCGGGTTGGTAACAATGTTGTCCACATGACGGTATTCGCCCAGGAAATCCACGCCGGCAATACCAAAGCCTCGGTCGTAGAGGTCGCTGGCGTCCACTGGGCAGCCAGTAGACGCTAGGACACGCACCATTGTTCCGTCGCCGCAAGCCGGTTCCCAGATGCGTCCTTCGAATCGCTCATTTTCAATGAGCGCGTGGGTTGCCCACTCCGGGGTTGGATAGAAATCCGGGCCATTAAGGTCGGCAGAGCGTTTAATTGGCGGCTTGAATGAGCCGTTCAGGTTGTAGGTAGGGTCCATTCAGCGATTCTAGGTGAGTGTGCGGGAGCTAGCTAGGCGTCCAAAGGAGTCGTGCTGGATCTTCCACCGCTCACCTTGCGCTCGGGTTGGCATTCTTGCGCGCAATCTTAAACCTACAACGCGGCGATCCGACCAACGACGCCAGGGTGGGATGTTTGCTTCGGGTCCACTCCGCTCGGTTATGTGGTTGGCAAGGTGATGTCCGCTTTTCCGCCCTGTGCGCTCCGAAGCGGAACGGCAGCTACCGGTCGGAACCAGTCGGTCGAACGGCGGGTACGAAAGATTGCAAATACCCGCAAGCACCCGCCTCCCCACTATCCCAAAACCCTACCCCGCCACTTCATAGCTTGGGATGAACCACGCCTCCGGCTCCCGCGCCGCCGCGTCGTACCACTCGGCCACCAACGGATGCGCCCGAATTGCGTCGCAATAGGCGCGGGCCACCGGCGACAGTGGCGGCGCGTAGGTCAGCAGCCGGGCCACCACCGGCGCGTACATCGCGTCGGCGTTGCCGAAATCGGCCCCGAACAGGTATGGGCCGCCGGCGCCGAAGCGTTCGCGGGTGGTGGTCCACAGCGCGTCGATGCGGGCGATGTCCGCCAGCGCCTCCGGGGTCTGGCCGAGGCCGGGGGCGGGCGTGCGGCACAGGCTCATCGGCATCGCCTGACGCAGGCCCCGGAAGCCCGCGTGCATCTCGGCGGCGATGACGCGGGCGTGGGCGCGGGCGGGGCGCCCGGCGGGCCATAGCGGGGGGGACAGCTCGGCGCAGTACTCGCAGATGGCGAGGCTGTCCCAGACCTGGTTGCCGTCATGGATCAGGTAGGGGACGGTGCCGCCGGGGCTGATCGCGGCCACGGCCTCGGTGCGGCCGCCGGCCAGGGGGATCACCACCTCGGTCACGTCCAGGCCGGCGAGGCGCACCGCGAGCCAGCCGCGCAGGCTCCAGGACGAGTAGCGGCGGGTGCCGATATAGAGCGTGTCGCCTTGCATCGTGTCTTGCCCCGCCGGTGTCGTTGCGCGAACCTGTCACCGCCGCACCCGCAGGACCAGAGCCATGAACGAGATTTCGCCGCCCGCCTTCGAGCCGAGCCCGAACGACCTCGACCCGTTCTGGATGCCGTACACCGCCAACCGCGCGTTCAAGGCGCAGCCGCGCATGCTGGCGCGGGCGGAGGGCATGTACTACTACACGCCGGAGGGCCGCGAGATCCTCGACGGCACCGCCGGGCTGTGGTGCGTCAACGCCGGGCACGGCAGGCGGGAGATCACCGAGGCGATCCAGCGGCAGGCGGCGGTGATGGACTTCGCGCCGACGTTCCAGCTCTCGCACCCGATCGCCTTCAAGGCCGCCGCCAAGATCGCCGAGCTGACGCCCGCCGGGCTGGACCGCATCTTCTTCACCAACTCCGGCAGCGAGGCCGCCGACACCGCGCTGAAGATCGCACTCGCCTACCACCGCGCCCGTGGCGAGGCGCAGCGCACCCGGCTGGTCGGGCGCGAGCGCGGCTATCACGGCACCGGCTTCGGCGGCATGTCGGTCGGCGGCATCGGCGCGAACCGCAAGCAGTTCGGCGCCATGCTGCCGTATGTCGACCACCTGCCGCACACCCATGCGCCGGAACACACCGCCTTCACCCGTGGCCAGCCGGACTATGGCGCGCATTTCGCGGACGCGCTGGAGAGCCTGGTGGCACTCCACGGCGGCGACACCATCGCCGCCGTGATGGTGGAGCCGCTGGCCGGCTCGACCGGCGTGCTGGTGCCGCCGAAAGGCTACCTCGACCGGCTGCGCGCGATCTGCACCAGGCACGGCATCCTGCTGATCTTCGACGAGGTCATCACCGGGTTCGGACGCATCGGCGCGCCGTTCGGGGCCGAGCGGCTGGGTGTCACGCCCGACATCATCACCATGGCCAAGGGCCTGACCAACGCGGCGGTGCCGATGGGCGCGGTGGCGGTGCGCGAGGGCATCCACACCGCCATCGTCGAAGGCGCGCCCGCCGGGATCGAGCTGTTCCACGGCTACACCTACTCCGGCCATCCGCTCGCCGCCGCAGCCGCCATCGCCGCGATCGACCTGCACCGCAGCGACGACCTGCCCGGCCGCGCGATGGCGATGGAGCAGCCGTTCGCGGACGCGGTGCACTCGTTCCGGGGCCTGCCGAACGTCATCGACATCCGCAACATGGGGCTGGTGGCGGGGATCGAACTGCGCGGGCGCGAGGGCAAACCCACCGACCGCGCGACACGGGTGTTCCACCGCTGCTTCGACGCCGGGCTGCTGGTGCGCACCACCGGCGACATCGTCGCCCTGTCGCCGCCGCTGATCGTCGAGCAGTCGCATCTGGACCGCATCGTGGAGACGCTGGGCGAGGCGATCCGGGCGGAGGCGGCGTAGCCAGGAAGGCCATGGGCTTTGCCCCTGGACCCCAGCAAAGGCTGAGCCTTTGCAATCCGCTGGTTTCGGGGTTTGGGGCCTGCGGCCCCAATGGGTCGAGGGCGACGCCCTCGCCTGCCCTTCCT
>JAYTQW010000236.1:0-14497 GCA_043746535.1 Rhodospirillales bacterium | reverse complement strand
GCCACTTGACCCGCAGCCAGGAACCTAACTAGAACACAGCATGAGTTGCTGCTTTGTTCCGAATCGTCTGGTCTCGGCCACGGGAGAATACCGTCCATGCTGACGCGCAAGCAACACGAGTTGCTGACCTTCATCGACCGTCATCTCAAGGCCACCGGCTTCTCGCCAAGCTTCGAGGAGATGAAGGAGGCGCTCGACCTCAGGTCCAAGTCCGGCATCCACCGTCTGATTTCCGCCCTGGAGGAGCGTGGCTTCCTCAGTCGCCGGCACCACCGCGCCCGCGCGCTGGAGGTGATCCGCCTGCCGGGCGAGGCGACGGTTGATGAGGGCATGGCTACTGCGGTGGGCGATATCCCGCCCTCCCCGGCCAGCGCATTCTCGCCGACCGTCATTCGCGGTGACTTCACCGGCCGCTTGGCCGGCGTGCGCGCGGCGCGTGAGGTCGGCGCGATTGGGCTCCCGCTGTATGGGCGCATCGCCGCCGGCTTGCCGATCGAGGCGATGCGCGACACTGGCGTGCAGATCGAGGTGCCGCTGGCCATGGTCGCCGGCGGGGAACATTACGCGCTGGAAGTGGCCGGCGACTCGATGATCGAGGCCGGCATCCTGGACGGCGACACTGTCATCATCCGACGCGGCGAGACGGCGGAAACCGGGCAGATCGTGGTGGCCCTGGTCGACGATGCCGAGGTGACGCTGAAGCGGCTGCGGCGGCGCGGCAACTCGATCGCACTGGAGCCGGCCAACGCGAGCTATGAGGCGCAGATTTTTCCGGCTGACCGGGTGAAGATCCAGGGCCGGCTGGTGGCGCTGCTGCGGCGCTACTGAAACTTCGAGTAGAAGCGGGCGTCGTACGGGTGCGGCCCGGCAATCGTGCTATTTGAGTTGCCTGTAAACCACGCATCCGCACCGACCCATGAACGTCCTCGCTCCGCCGCCGCCGCGATTGCTGATCGAGATCGTGCATGATCTGGTCTGCCCATGGTGTTATCTCGGCCTGCGCCGGCTGACGCGGACGCTCAACCGCCGCCCCGACCTACAATTCGAGCTGTCCTGGCGGCCATTTCTGCTCAACCCGGACATGCCACGCGCCGGCATGTCGCGCTCCGATTACGTGGTGCGCAAGTTCGGCGGCGAGGACCGCGCGCGGCGGCTGTATGGCTCGATCACCGAGATCGGCCGCGCCGAGGGCATGGAGTTCCGCTTCGAGCGCATCCGCCGCACCCCGTCCTCAATCGACGCGCACCGGCTTGTGCGCTGGGCGGCGAACTATGGCCGCGACGCCGAAATGGTGGAGGCGCTGTTCAGCGCGCATTTCACCGCTGGCCGCGATATCGGCGACCCGCAGGTGCTGAGCGCCGTCGCCGCCGGTTGCGGCCTCAGCGGACAGCAGGCGCTGGATTTCCTGGCCGGCGACACCGAAACCGACGGCATCCACGCCGAGAACCTGCGCGCGCACCGGCTCGGCATCAACGGCGTACCCTGCTTCGTGCTTGGCGGCCGGCACGCCATCGCCGGCGCGCAGGAGCCGGAGGTGATCGAGCGGCTGCTGAACGTCGCCATGGTCGAGTTGATGGAGGGCTGATCGCCCCGCCCATCATGCGCACGGCCATCCTCAACGGCTTCGGCCGCAGCCTGGGCGACAGCCTGATCGGCCTTCAGGCGCTGCGCGTGGCGCTTGATGAGGGTGCCGTGGCGCAGGGGCCAACCCTGTTCCGGCTCGCCGGCCTGCGCCCAATCCTGGCCGACCTGTACGCCGCCGCCGATTTCGCCCGCGTGGACAGGCTTGCCGACGATGAGGCAACGCCGGACCGGCCGTTCGCGCAAGCCGGTGCGTTCGACCGGGTGATCGATCTGCGCGACTTCGCGTTCGACCCCGCCTTCGCTGGTGTCTCGATGGTCGACTACTTCCTGGCGCGGCTCGGAGTCGATCCGGCGGCTATTGCTTCGGAGCGAAAACGCAATACCTGGCTCGCATCCAGGATGCCGCCACCGGCGAACACTCCCTACCCGCCCTATGCGCTGCTTTGCCCGCGCGCCTCGATGCCCCTGCGCGACATGCCGGACGACGTTCACGCCGCAATCGTTGCATGGCTCCGGCGCGAAACCGGTCTCGCCGTCGCTACTCAGGGGCCAGCGCTGCCTGGCACGCTGGCGGTGCCCTCGGCGATGAAGCTGGCGGAGTTGTGCGGCTGGGTGGCCAACGCCGCGTGGCTGATCGCCACCGACACCGGCATGGCGCATGTCGCCGACGCCTACTCGGTGCCGACACTGGCGTTGTTCACCACGCACGACCCGGCTTGGCGGGTGCGCGACTACCCGCATTGCGTGGCCGTCCGGCGGCCCGTGCCCGGCCTGCAACCCGCAATCGAATTCGCCCGCGACGCCGCCGACCTCGCCGCCGCGCGCGCGGCTTGGTATGGCAGGGACGGTCTGGCGTGGCTCGACCGCGCACTCCGCGCGGCCCATGGCGGATCGTTCGGGGTGGCCGATGTTCGACCTGGCTGATCTGGATGCGGCGCTGGCCGTGGTCCATGCGGTGATGCCGCCAACGCCGCAATACAACTGGCCGCTGCTGAGCGCTCGCGCCGGCACGCAGACCTGGGTCAAGCACGAGAACCACACGCCCACCGGCGCCTTCAAGGTGCGTGGCGGCCTGGTCTATGCCGAACGGCTGGCGCGCGAGCGGCCGGGCGTGCGGGGGATTATCAGCGCCACGCGCGGCAACCACGGCCAGAGCATCGCCTTCGCCGGCGCGCGGGTCGGCGTCCCGGTCACCATCGTCGTGCCGCACGGCAACAGCCGCGAGAAGAACGCCGCCATGCGCGCGTTCGGCGCCGAGCTGATCGAGCACGGCGCCGATTTCGACGAGGCGCGCGCATTTGTAGCGACCGAGGCGATCCGGCGCGGGCTGGAAATGGTGCCACCGTTCCACGCCGACCTGGTGTGCGGTGTCGCCACCTATGCGCGCGAGCTGTTCGCCGCCGTGGCAGGCCTCGACACCGTGTACGTCCCGATCGGCATGGGGTCCGGCGTGTGCGGCCTGATCCGCACGCGCGACCTGCTGGGGCTGCGCACCGAGATCGTCGGCGTGGTCTCGACCGAGGCGCCGGCCATGGCGCTGTCGCTGGCGGCGGGGCGCATCGTCACCACGGCCACCGCCAACACGCTGGCCGACGGCATGGCCTGCCGGGTGCCCGATCCGGGTGCCTTCGCCATGATCCAGGCCGGGGTCGCGCGTATCGTGCAGGTGAGCGACGCCGAGGTGGCCGCCGCCATCCGTGCCTACTGGACCGACACGCACAATCTCGCCGAGGGCGCGGGAGCCGCGCCGCTGGCCGCATTGTTGCAGGAACGGGACAGCATGGCCGGGCGGCGGGTCGCGGTTATCCTGTGCGGCGCCAACATCGACCGCGCGCTGGCGCTCACGCTGCTGGCGGACGAATAAGGTTGCGCGCCTGGGGCCGGCGGGGCGCCTTCGCGGCGTTGCTGGTGCTACCCGCGTTCCTGATGCACGGGCGCGGTGTCGCCGAGGTGCTGGTGGCGGTGATCGACCTGTTGTTCCTGGCCGACAGCGCGAGCAGCGGCGGCTGGCGGTGGTTGCGCGCACCCTGGGTCCGCTGGGCTGCGGCGTGGTGGGCGTGGCTGGTGGTCTGCTCGCTGCCGTTCGTCGGCATCGGCGGATGGCTCTCGTTCGGTCACGCGCTGGCGGTGCTGCGCTTCCTGGTGCTGGTGGCTGCACTTGAGAGTTGGCTGCTGCGCGACGGCGCGGCGCGGCGCTGGCTCGGCCGGGTGATGACCGCCAGCGCCCTCTACATCGGCCTGCAATCGCTGTTGCAGCTCACCATCGGCCGCGACGTGCAGGGCTGGCGGCGCAGCGGCGATGGCTCGCTGACCGGCCCGTTCGAGCACGCGCGCGCCGCCGCGCCGTTGTCGCGCCTGCTGTTCCCCGCGTTGCTGCCGCCGGTGGCGCGGCTGCTGCGTGGCCGCGCACTCGACCGCGCGCTGGCGGTGGCGCTCAGCGTGGTGTCGGTCGGCACCGTGGTGCTGATCGGCCAGCGGATGCCGCTGCTCCTGACCGCACTGGGGCTGCTGGTGTCCGGCCTGATGCTGCGCCGGTTGCGCGGCGTGGTGGTCGCGGCGTTGGCGGCCGGGGCGATCGTGCTGGCGGCGAGCGCGGTGCTGTCGCCACCGACCTGGGCGCATCTGGTGGTCAAGTTCTCGGCGCAGATGAGTGACTTCCCGGCCAGCGACTACGGCCGCATCGGCTACCGCGCCTGGATCATCGGTGTCGAGCACCCGCTGTTCGGCGAGGGGTTCGCCGGCTACCGCAATGGCTGCGCCGACCCCGCCACGTTCATCGGCTGGCGCGGCGGTAACGGGCTGGGGGCTTCGGTCTGCAACATTCACCCGCACAACCACTATCTGGAGGCGCTCACCGATAGCGGCTTTCCCGGCCTGATGCTGTTTTGTGGCCTGATTATGGCATGGCTGCGTGGCCTGCTGCGCGGGATCGGGCGCGACCCGGACCCGTTGCGGGTCGGCTTGTTCGTGGCGGCGTTGATCCAGGAGTGGCCGATCGCCTCGGCCAGCAGCTTCACCGCTATCGAGATCGGCGGCTTCTTCTTCGTCCTGCTCGGCTGGGGGCTGGCGGAGGCGCGCTATGGCGTCAGCACGTCGCCGATCGAGCCGTCGCCGGGGCGGCGCAGCACGTGATGGTTGTGCCATAGCGCGTAGAACAGTAGGCTCCAGGCCGGTTGCGGGGCCGCCTCCGCACGGGCGAACACCGCCTCGACCGACGCCGCTGGCAGTATCTCGGCCACACCCGGCTGGTCCGCTACCATGCGCGCCAGTCCGCTGCCACGCGCGGCGATCCAGGCGCCGACCGGAGGCTTGAAGCCCTGCTTGCGCGCATAGGCGCCGGCCTCGGGGAACGCCGTCGCCAGCCAGTCGCGCAGCAGCCGTTTGCCGAACCGCAACCCGGCCTTCTCCGCGTCCGGCAGGCGGAAGGCGAACTGCGCCACCTCCGGATCTAGAAAGGGCGTGCGGCCCTCCACGCCGTGGATCATCAGCGTGCGGTCGAGCTTGGTCAGCAGATCGTTCGGCAGCCACTCGGCAATATCGACCGCCTGCGCCGCCTGCATGTCCGTGCGGTCCAGCCCGGCCGTCCGCTCAGCCTCGTCCAGGCTGTCGCGCCAGCCAGGAAGATCGTGCGGGAACAGCCCCTTGGCACGTGGCTTGCGGGCGATCCACGACCAGGGCGGGCGGCGCTTGCGGTAGCGCACGTAGCCGCCCAGCAACTCATCGGCGCCCTCGCCGCACAACGTAACCTTCAACCCGTCCGCGTGCGCGGCAGCGCCTAGCATGTAGCCGGGCAGCACGGCTGCGTCGGCGGTGGGATCGTCGATGCAGGCGGCGATGCGTGGTGACAGGTTCCAGAAATCGTCGCGTGTCATCATCAACCGGTGGCAGTCGGCCCCGGCGATGCGGGCCAGCCGCTCCGCCTCGGCGGCCTCGTCGGCGACACCGCCGCCCTCCCACCCCATCGTCAGCGCCCGCACCCGCGTGCCGGTCGCGCGCCGCATCAGTGCCAGCACCGCCGCCGAGTCGATGCCACCGGACAGGAACAGGCCATACGGCACATCGGCGCGCAGGTGCGCGGTCACGCTGTCCAGCAGCACGCGGTCGAGCGCCACCAGCGCATCTGCGTGGCGGATGGGCTGGGGCGGGCCGACAGGCAGCGCCGGGCGGAGCCGGCGCAGGACGACACGGCCATGCTCGACCACCAGCGTCTCGCCCGGCAGCACGCGGCTGATGCCGGGGAAGATGGTCGCGGTCCCTGTGGTGAACTTCAGTTGCAGCAACTCGGCCCGTCGCGCCGGCACCGGATCGCGGCTGCCGAAACCCGCCGCCAGCAGCGCCTGCGGTTCGGAGGCGAACGCGAAGGCGGCGACGTTCTCAGCATAATACAATGGCTTGATACCGAACGGGTCGCGCGTCAGCACCAGCCGCCCGCGCGCCGGATCGTGGATGGCGATGGCATACATGCCGCGCAGCCGCTCTGCGAAGGCCAGTCCCTCGGCCTCGTACAGGAACACCGCCGGCTCGCAGTCCGAACGGGTGCGGAATGGCGTACCGGTCATCTCCCGGCGCAACTCGGGATCGTTGTAGATCTCGCCGTTGGCCACCAATGCGGCACCGCCTGGCGTCAGCAACGGCTGGTCGCCGGTCACCAGGTCGACGATCGCGAGGCGCAGGTGCACCAGCCCAGTGTCGCCACGCACCAGCCGCGCGTGCCCGTCCGGGCCGCGATGGGCGATGGCCGCGCGCATAGCCTCCAGCATGGCGGCATCGGGCGAGGCGCCGCTGGTAGTCTGCACTCCGGCCAATCCGCACATCCGTGCCATCTACACCGCCCGCGCGCGCGCGTCATCGGCGTGTTATGGCAGCGCCATGCGTATCCTGTTCGTAACATCCAACCGCGTCGGCGACGCGGTGCTCTCGACCGGCCTGCTCGACCACCTCATCCGCAGCTACCCCGATTGCCGCATCACCATCGCCTGTGGACCGGTGGCGGAGGGCGTGTTCGCGCGGATGCCGAACCATGAACGCACCATCGTCATGGAAAAGCGCCCGTACGGCCGCCACTGGCTGCCGCTATGGGCGGCCAGCGTGGGGCGGGTCTGGGATCTGGTGGTGGACATCCGCGCCTCGGCGCTGTCGTACTTGGTTCCGACGCGGGCGCGGGCAGTCATGCGGCGGCGGCCGGGCCACAAGATCGAGCAGTTGGCGGCGATCCTGCGACTGGACCCGCCGCCGCTGCCGGTGGTGTGGACCGCGCTGGACGACCGCGCGCTGGCGCAACGGCTGCTGCCGGATGGTGGGCCGATCGTGGCACTCGGCCCGACCGCCAACTGGGCCGGCAAGGTCTGGCCGTCGGAACGCCTGGCCGAACTGTTTCGCGCGCTGCCACTGGCGAATGCCCGCGCCGCCGTGCTGGCCGGGCCGGGCGCCGGCGAACGGGCCGGCGCCGAGTCGCTGCTGGCGCTGCTGCCGGGCGCCATCGACCTCGCCGGTAGCCTCAGCCTGCCACAGGCCGCCGCCTGCCTGGCGCGCGTGGCGTTATATGTGGGCAATGATTCCGGGCTGATGCACCTTGCGGCGGCGGCCGGAGCGCCAACCCTCGGCTTGTTCGGGCCGACCCCGGCGGCGGAATACGCCCCCACCGGGCGGCGTACGGCGGTGGCGGTCTCGTCCACCGGGCGCATGGAGGATTTGACGGTCGCACAGGCACTGGATGCCGCCATCCCGCTGTTGGCCGCCTGATGCGGATTGCCCAGGTGATGGCCGGCGCCGAGCATGGCGGCGCCGAGCTGTTCTTCGAGCGGCTTTGCCTATCGCTGCACCAAACCGGCGACGAGGTGCTGCCGGTCATTCGCCACAACCCGGCGCGCGAGGCGCTGCTGCGGGACGCCGGCATGTTGCCCCGGACGCTTGCCTTCGGCACGCCGATGGATCTTTGGACTCGCCCACGCCTGCGCCGGATCTTGCGGGAGTTCGCGCCGGATGTGGTGGTGAGCTGGATGAACCGCGCCACCGCGCACATGCCGCGCGGGGATTGGGTGCATGTCGGGCGGCTCGGCGGCTATTATGACCTGCGCCATTACCGTGCCTGCGATCATCTGGTAGGCAACACGTGGGGCATCGTCGACTGGTTGCGGAGCCAGGGCTGGCCCGAGGCGCGCAACCACTACGTGCCCAATTTTGCTGACGACTTCACCGCCGCCGAACCCTCGCCCGACCTCCCGGGTGCTGAGGGGCCGTGGCTGCTGGGTTTGGGCCGGCTGCACGCCGACAAAGGCTTCGACACGCTGATCCGTGCCCTGCCGGCATTGGCGAGGGTTCGGCTGGCCATCGCCGGCGAGGGCCCGGAGCGGGCGGCGCTGCTACGGCTGGCGGCGGCGGAGGGGGTTGGCGACCGCGTGCGCCTGCTCGGCTGGCGGCATGACGCGGCCCGGCTGCTGCGCGCCGCCGACGTGTTCGTCTGTTCGTCGCGCGTCGAGCCGCTCGGCAACATGGTGATCGAGGCGTGGTCGGCTGGCTGCCCGGTGGTCGCCTGTGCGGCGGATGGCCCGCGCGAGCTGATTCAAGACGCGATCGACGGAGTCTTGGTGGAACGCGAGCAGCCCGCCATGTTGGCAGCCGCCATAGCCGCCACGCTGGCACACCCAGAGACAGCGGCGGCGCGGGTCGCGGCAGGGCGGCTTCGGTTCGAGGCGGAGTTCAGCCGAACTGGCGTCACCGCAAGCTGGCGGCAATTCCTGAGTGGCGTGGCCGCGTCAGCAGGCCGAGTGGCCTAACGACTCATCCCTGCCTTCATCATGCCGTCATGCGTCACTGTCAGCAGCAGGCCGCCATCGCCCAAGGGTATCAGTTGGCTGATCATCCCAGTGGCCTGCAATTCCTTCAGAACCGCCTTCTGCCGCTCTGCCGATAGACTGATCCCGCCACGCCGCATCGCCGCGTGAACATCCGACTGGCGGCGCTGCGAACTGCGCGCCATGGTCGCCAACGCCACCAACGCATTGGCGACAAGCTCGGCATCGACTGCCGGAGCACGGGTCTGCTGCGCAGGCATCGGAGAAGTGGGATGGTCCTTCACGTCCAGGCGAATATCGTCTCGCATGTGTTTCCGTCCCAAAAACATTCTGGAACAATGCTAACGATAAGTTGGGCTGTCGCCAACGGAATTGTGAATAATTTGATATTTAACTATAATTATCGAGCTTTACCAAGCGCTTCGGGGTTACGTAAAGCTACTCCAATCATTCGTAAAGTGAGATCGCTATCACCGGACGACAATGCCCGGCGGGCCTCGGTGATCTGCTTTATCAACGATTGCTTGCTGGCCTGTAATGCCTGCGACGGCACCACCGAACGGTCGAGTGCGCGGCTTTCAGCCCGTTCCAGCGCCTCCTGCGCCTCGCCCGTATGCTGAAGCATCAGCGCCACGCGCGCCGCATGCAGGTAATCGGCCGGCGGCGCGTCGTCGCCAAGCGCCGGGATCGGCAGGTGCGGCGCAATGAGCGAGCGGGTATCGTTGGCGGTCGTGTTGCTGGCGCCCGCCGCCGCTGGACTCGGCTGGGCCAGCGCCGCTGTCACACCGCCGGCCGCGACCAGGGCCGCCACCAGCACGATGGGAAATCTCGCCTGCCGGATCATGGTATCGGTCCTTACGTTACTGGAAATGAAACTCTCATTGGTTCACGACAATTCAGCGTGTTCAATCCGGTTGCTCAACCCGGAACGCATCGATGATCCGGCGCACCTGGCCGGCCGTGTCGACCACCATGACATCGAAGCGGACGCCGGTGGCGCCCCAGCCTGGATGCTCGCCTAGCACGATCTCGGCCGCAAGCAGCAACCGCCGACGCTGGCGTGGGCCGAGCGACGCCGCAGCGTCGGCCAGCGTGGCACGCCGCTTCACCTCCACGAACGCCAGCAGCCCGGCTTGGTCGGCGACGATGTCGATCTCGCCGGCAGCGGTGCGCAAGCGCCGCCCCAGCACCGCCCAGCCATCGGCCAGCAGCGCGGCGCAGGCCAGCCCTTCGGCATCCACGCCGTCCGCATGCGCGCGTCGGCCGCGCGTGGCCTTGATGTTCACTCGGACGCCGCCTTGCTTGATGGCCGCGTCCACTCGGCTACCAGGGTGTAGCCGACGCCGAGCAGCACCGGTCCCACGAAGATGCCGAGCAGCCCGAACGCCAGCGCGCCGCCGAGCACGCCCAAGGTGGTCAGCAGGAACGGCAGCTTGGCGCCACGGGCAATGAAGAACGGTCGGATGACGTTGTCCGCCCCGCTCACGAACAGCGCGCCGTAACCGAGCAGCAACAGCCCGCGCAGGGTATGGCCGTCGGCGAGCAGCCACAGCGCCGCCGGAATCCACACCACCGGCGCCCCGATCGGCAGCACCGACAGCCCAGCCACCACAACGCCCAGCAGCGCCGGCCGGGGCACGCCGGCTGCCCACAACCCGGCGGCCGTCAGCAACCCCTGCACCATGGCGGTGCCGAGGATGCCATAGACCACGCCGCGCACGGTGGCGCCGGTGACGCGGATCAGCCGCTCCGCCTGCGGCCCGGCGATCCGTTGCAGCCCGGACACCAGCACCCGCGCGAGGCGGTCGCCGGCGGCGTAGAAGAAAAATGCCACGAACAACGCCAGCAGGAACTCCAGCACGCCGTTGGCCAGACCCAGCAGCAGCGACAGTCCCGCCTCCGCCGCGACGCCGAAATACGGCCGAAAGAAGCTTTCCATGGCGGCGAGGTCGGCGGCCCAACTGTTCCACAGCCCGGCGATGCCCGGCCCCAGCACCGGCACCTCGCCCAGCCAGGACGGCGCACCCGGCAAGCCTGCGGCAATCGCGTCCTGGATCGCCAGCCGCAATCGCGCGACATCCTCCGCGCCGCTGGGGATTGCCCAGGCCAGCGGCAGCACCATCAGCACGGCGACCAGCGACACCATCACCGCCGCCGCACCGCCGCGCCCGAGTGCCAGCCGGCGCCAGCTTGCGTGGTTGCGCAGCCACTCGAACATCGGCCAAGTGGTATAGGTCAGCACCGCCGCCCATAGGATCGCCGACAGGAACGGGCGCAGCACGAGGCCGCAGCCGATCGCCACACCGCTCAGCAGCAGCGCCATCAGCAACCGTTCCGCCGTCACGCTGTCGGTCCGGGTCGGGCGATCCATGTCCATGCCGCCATATCCGCCACGATGGGCGATGACGCAATGCGCGGCCCGCCCCGGCCACGCCCTCGGCTTTGCAACCGCCGCCGGCCCCGGTAGCGTCCGACCGGACCCTGGGAGCACGTCATGCCGCGCTTGGCCGCCAACCTGTCGATGATGTTCAACGAAGTGCCGTTCCTGGATCGCTTCGCCGCCGCCGCCGGCTTCAGGGCGGTCGAGTTCCTGTTCCCGTACCACCACCCGGCGCATGACATCCGCATCCGGCTGGACGATGCCGGGCTGACGCTTGCCTGTTCAACCTGCCACCCGGCGACTGGGCGGCTGGCGAACGCGGACTGGCCTCCCTGCCCGGCCGCGAGGCCGAGTTCCGCGACAGTGTGGCCTGGGCGCTCGGCTGTGCGCAGGCCCTGGGCGCGCCGTTGCTGCACTGCATGGCCGGCATCCCGCCGGCGGACCAGTCCCCGGCGACCTCGGCGGCGTTGTTCGCCACCCGGATTGCCTGGGCCTGCGAGCGCGCGCAGGGCAGCGGGGTGAAGATTGTCATCAAGCCGATCAACTATTGCAACATGCCCGGCTACTTCCTGCACACCACGACGCAGCCATCGTCGAGGCGATCGGGCGCGACCGGCTTGGCCTGCAATTCGACATCTATCATTGCCAGATCAGCGAGGGGACGTTACTCGGCGGATGGCAGCGCTGATGCCGGTGATCGCGCATGTGCAGGTCGCCGACGTGCCGCACAGGCACGAACCCGACACCGGCGAGATCGGCTGGGAGTACATGTTCCAGCAGATCGACGCGCTTGTTCCAGCAGATCGACGCGCTTGGCTACACGGGTTGGGTCGGCTGCGAGTACCGCCCGGCTGGCGGCACCGTCGCCGGCCTTGCCTGGCGCGGCCGCTTGGGATCTGAGAGCCGCTCGCGAGACTCGGCTTGAGATCGGAAAATCGTTATCGTTTTGTAAACCGGATGTAAATGTGCAACCGTAATATCGCAGGTTGGGCATTGCTCACGGCTTGGTGCCGCGAGTCCCAGCTTGCGAGACGGTAAGGGCACTGCATGCGCTTCGAGGAAATCGGCCAGCAGCTTCGCGCCTACCGACTTGAGTCGGGCCTGCGCGCGGAGGAGATCGCCGCCAGGCTCGGCGTCTCGCGCGCGGCGCTGTACCGCTATGAGAAGGGCGAGGTCATCAAGCTGGACACCATCCAGCGCCTGGCCGAGCTGCTGAAAGTGTCCCCGCTGTCGCTGCTGGGGATCGGTGTCGAGTACTACAACCGGCCCATCGGGTACCTCGAACGGGTCCGCCAGATCGAGGAATCCGCCGACCAGATCCTGATGATGGCCGGCGCGGTGCCGTTCCTGACCACCACCGATGCCTATGATACCCTGCTGACCGAGGCACTGGAGGAGGTTGCCGGTGGCACCGATGCGGAGCGCGCCACCCTGCGCGCCACATCGGAACAGGTGCTGGGCATCCTGGCGCAGCGCAAGCAGGTCTATGCCCTGCGCCGTCCCAACATCATCTGCATCCTGTCGACCACGCGGCTCCAGCAGTTCCTGCAGGAGGGCGTGGGCGCAGCCTTGCCGCTCTCCGAACGGCTGCGCCGGCGGGCGCGCGTGGTGGCGGCGGGCGAGGTCGAAAGCATCGCCAACCTGATGGAGGCCGAACCGATGGGCCTGCAATTCGGCGTGCTGGCGCCGCCGGAGCCGACCAGCAGCTTCAAGATCCTGCGCTCACGCGACCGCGCCACCACGGCGATCAACCCATTCCCGCCCGACTCGCACGCCAGCCTGCCCAGCGGCGTCGCCATGATCACCGGCGCGGAGGAGGCGGTTGCCGCCCATCAGCGGGTGGCCGAGGCGCATTGGCGCGAGACGCTGAAGGGCAATGCCGGCGCTGCGCGGTTGCGTAGGGTGCTGGCAAGCTTTCGGGGGAACTAGCGTGACGGAGCGTCTGTACCACGATCAGTCCGGACTGGACCGCATGGAAGCGCGGGTCACGGCGCACGCGGCGGGCGGCGTGATCCTTGACCGCACCGTGTTCTACGCGCGCGCCGGCGGCCAGCCCGGCGACACCGGCATGCTGACCTGGCCCGGCGGGCAGGTGGCGATCACCGAGGCGGCGATGGACACCGACCGGATCGGCATCGTGCATCAGGCCACAGCCGACGCGGCGCTGCCGCCGGTGGGGCAACTGGTTGAAGGCGTGCTGGACTGGCCGCGCCGGCACGCCATCATGCGGATGCACACCACGCTGCATCTGCTCTGCGCGGCGCTGCCGGGGGCTGGCGTGACCGGCGGCCAGATCGGCGCCGAGAAGTCGCGCCTCGATCTCGACCTGCCCGAAGCGCCGGACCGGGAGACGCTCGAAGCCCGGCTGAACGAGTTGATTGCGCAGGATCATCCTGTCGCCGCGAGCTGGGTCGACGAGTCGGTGCTGGACACCAATCCCGGCCTGGTGCGCACGTTGTCGGTGCAACCGCCGCGCGGCACCGGGCGGCTGCGGCTGGTGCGGATCGGCACGGAGGCGGCGCCCATCGACCTTCAGCCGTGCGGCGGCACCCACGTTGCGCGCACCGGCGAGATCGGACCGGTCAGGATCGTCAAGATCGAGAACAAGGGCCGGCAGAACCGCCGCATCGTGGTCGCGCTGTTGTAGGAACGGGCATGGCAACATCCCCGACCACCGCACCCCTTGTCTCCGCCGAATGGCTCGTCGCCCACCTGCGCGCGCCGAACCTCGTGGTGCTGGACGCCACCTTATTCCTGCCCAACGAGGGCCGCGACGCCGTGGCCGAGTTCGCCGCCGGACACATTCCGGGCGCACGGTTCTTCGACATCAACCTGTTCGCCGACCCGGACACGGCGCTGCCGCACATGGTGCCGTCGGCGGGACGGTTCTCCCGCCTCGCCGGCGAGCTTGGCATCGGCGACGCCAGCCACATCGTCGCTTACGACCAGCGCGGCCTGTTTTCGGCGGCGCGGGCTTGGTGGCTATTCCGGCTGTTCGGCCACGAGGCGGTCAGCGTGCTCGACGGCGGCCTGCCGGCGTGGCGCGCGGCGGATGGCGCGATGGAGACCGGCGCGGCGCATCCCCCCGCCCCGGCCAGCTTTCGCGCGGACCTGGTTGCGGTACGGCTGCGCGGCATCGGCGACGTGCTCGCCAACCTCGGCAGTGGCGCCGAACTGCTGCTGGACGCCCGCAGCGGCCCGCGCTTCCGTGCCCAGGTTGCGGAGCCGCGCGCCGGGATGCGCGGTGGCCATGTCCCCGGCGCGGCCAACCTGCCACACACCGAACTGCTTGGCCCCGACCATCGGCTGCTGCCGCCGGCCATGCTGCGCGCGCGGCTGGCGGCAGCGGGCGTGGACGGCGCCAGGCCAGTGGTGACCAGTTGCGGCTCCGGCGTCACGGCTGCCGTGCTGAGCTTGGCGATGGTGGTGGCTGGACTGCCGGAGGGCGCACTCTACGATGGCTCCTGGAGCGAATGGGGCAGCCGCCCCGACACGCCGGTGGAGATTTGATGATGCCCGATATCTTGCCGCCCGAGCGCCCGCACTCCCTGCAAACGACGCTGTCACATCTCGGCCGCGCCGGCACCCGCGCGCCGGGCTTCGTCAACCCTGCGGTGCATCGCGGTTCCACCGTGCTGTATGCCACCATGGATGAGCGGCGCGACAGCGGCTCGCACCGGCTGGAGCAGCATCTCGTCTATGGCACCATGGGCGGCCCGACCCACTACATGCTGGAGGA
>JAYTQW010000235.1:0-4079 GCA_043746535.1 Rhodospirillales bacterium | reverse complement strand
CCCGGACAGGCAGCGCGCGCAGCCGGGCCATGGTGTCCAGGTAGTCGGGCACGCTGGCATCCGCCGTGGTGTCGATCAGGATGCCGTCATAGATCACGTCGCCGGCGATCAGCGTGCCGGACGCGGCCTCCCACAGCGCCACGCCGCCGGGCGAGTGGCCGGGCAGATGCAGCACCTCGAAGCGGCGCGAGCCGAGGTCGATCACCTCGCCCGCCTCGACCGTGCGGGTCGGCTCGATGCCGTGGAAGCGGTGCGCGGCAGGGTCGTAGCCCGCGTGCGGCACGGCGTCGATGAACAGGCCGTCGGTGCTGAACCCGGCGTCGCGGTAGCTCTGCGCCTGCGACGGCGGCAGCCCGGCATAGGCGAGGCCGGGCGGCCCGCCGGGGTCGCGCAGCCGTGCCGCCTCCAGCGGATGCACCAGGATCTCGGCGTCGGCGAACTGGGCGTGGCCGCCGATATGGTCCAGATGCGCGTGCGTGGTGAACAGCAGCGGCGTGCCCCGGACCCAGGGTGCCAACGCCGCGCGCAGGTCGCCCACCCCCATGCCGGTGTCCACCAGCAGGTCGCGGTCGCGCCCGCGCACCAGGAACATGTTGGCCCGCCACAGCCGCGCCACATGCGGCTCGGTCAGCAGGACGATGTCCGGCGCGACCTCGGTATGGGTGAACCAGGGCGAGGCCACCGGCAATGCGGTCATCGAACGCTCCCATGCCCATCCTATGCAATGACGCAGCTTGCATCGATCCAGCGCCTGTGTATAACCCGCCGCTTCCCTGCCGGGGGATTGGCGTTCCCCGGCTATGCTCACGCGCCAATGGTGGCGCGGGGTCGCCAGCGATGGCGCCCGGAGCGGAGACAAGCCAGAGGGGCCACCATGCCGCTATACGAATGTGTGCTGATCGCACGCAACGACGTGACGCAACAGCAGGTCGAGGGGCTGGCGGACACCATCGCCGCGCAGTTCGAGCCGGACGGGGACAGCGTCACCAAGCGCGAATACTGGGGCCTGCGCACGCTGGCCTACCGCATCAACAAGAACCGCAAGGGGCACTACATGCTCCTCGGCCTGGATGCGAAGCCGGCCTCGATGAACGAGATGTCGCGCCTGCTGTCGCTGAACGAGGACGTGCTGCGCTTCCTCACCATCCGCGTCGACGCCATCGACGAGGCGCCGAGCGCCATCCTGTCGCGCAAGTCCGACGACCGCGAGCGCGGCTTCCGTGGGCCGAAGCCGGCCGGCCGCTTCGACAGCGGGCGCAAGCGCGGCTACGACGACCGCGAGGAGTTCCGCGCCCGTGACGGTGAGGCCCCGGCCGGCGAGCGTGACGGCGGTTTCCGCGACGGCGGTTTCCGCTTGGTTGAAGAGTAAGGAACGCCATCATGTCAGACGCCGCCGATACCAGCCCAGCCGGCCGCAAGGCAGCCGTAGGCGCCCGCCGCCCGTTCTATCGCCGCCGCAAGTCCTGCCCGTTCTCCGGCCCGAACGCGCCGAAGATCGACTACAAGGACGTGCGCCTGCTGTCGCGCTTCCTGTCGGAGCGCGGCAAGATCGTGCCGAGCCGCATCACCGCCGTCTCGGCGAAGAAGCAGCGCGAGCTCGCCCAGGCGATCAAGCGCGCCCGCTTCCTCGCCCTGCTGCCCTACATCCTGGCCTGAGAGGGCACGCACATGGCCGTCGTTGAATTGATCCTGCTCCAGCGCGTCGAGAAGCTGGGCCAGATGGGCGAAGTGGTGAAGGTGAAGCCGGGCTTCGCGCGCAACTTCCTGTTGCCGCAGAAGAAGGCGATCCGCGCCAACAAGGCCAACCTGTCGAAGTTCGAGGAGCAGCGCGTGCAACTGGTCGCGCTGAACCTGAAGCGGCGCGAGGAGGCGGAGCGCCTGGCCGAGCGGATGCACGGGCTGTCGGTGGTGGTGATCCGGTCGGCGGCCGAATCGGGCGCGCTGTACGGCTCGGTCTCGTCGCGCGACATCGCCGATGGCGTGACCGCGCAGGGCCTGACCGTGGAGCGTTCGCAGATCATCCTGCCGCATCCGATCAAGACGCTCGGACTGATGACCGTGCGCGTGGTGCTGCACCCGGAGGTGTCGCTGCCGGTGGTGGTGAACGTCGCCCGCAGCCCGCAGGAAGCCGAAAAGCAGGCGCGCGGCGAGCGGGTCGGCCGCGACGAGGAAGAGGCCGAGGCCGCCGCCGAGGAGCCGATGTTCGAGGCCGAGGAAGAGGCCGACGCCGGCTGAAGCCCGCGTCAGGCAGCCGGTTCACGGATGCTGCGGCCGCCCCTGGTCCATGGATCGGGGTGCGGCCGCGCCCGCATCCGGATGGGTGACTTGAAACTGTCAAAAATCGCCTTGCATACTTCGATCCAGAACCACTCCGTTGGATTGGAATTGCACGATGCAGGCGCTTCTCGACCGTATCTTCCGTGGCTTCGTCGTCCTCGGGCGGCTGACCGTGCGTTGGCCGGACGGCCGCCTCACCACCTACACGGGTGAGCCGGGGCCGGAGGCGCTGGTCGAGTTCCGTGATGCCCGCACCGTGCGGCGCATGGTGCTGAACCCGGGGCTTGCCGCCGGCGAGGCGTTCATGGACGGCACGCTGGTGCCGGTCGATTGCAGCATCTACGACCTGCTCGACCTGTTCATGACCAATGTCAGTTCAGAGACCTCGCGCGAGCCGATGCTGGGGCTGCACCAGGCGCTGTCCGGCCTGACCCGGCGGTTCGCGCAGTTCAACCCGGCCCGCGTCTCGCGCCGCAACGTGGCGCACCACTACGATTTGAACGGTCGGCTGTACAGCCTGTTCCTGGACCGCGACCGGCAGTATTCCTGCGCCTATTTCGCACGCGGCGACGAGACCCTGGAGGAGGCGCAGATCGCCAAAAAGTGCCACATCGCCGCCAAGCTGAAGCTCGACCGGCCCGACCTGCATGTGCTCGACATCGGTTGCGGCTGGGGCGGCATGGCGTTGACGCTGGCGCGCGAGTTCGGCGCGCGCGTCACCGGCATCACCCTGTCGACCGAGCAACTGGCCGAGGCGCAGGCGCGCGCCGCCGCCGAGGGGCTGTCCGACCGGGTGACGTTCGAGCTGATGGACTACCGGGCGCTGCATCGCCGCTTCGACCGCATCGTCTCGGTCGGCATGTTCGAGCACGTCGGCGTGGGCTACTTCGACAGCTTCTTCAACGTCGTCAAGCGCTGCCTGGCGCCGGACGGGGTGGCGCTGATCCACACCATCGGGCGCAGCGACGGGCCGGGTGCGACCAACCAGTGGATGGCCAAATACATCTTTCCTGGCGGCTATGTCCCGGCGCTGTCGGAGGTGATGCCGTCGATCGAGCGCGCCGGGCTGATGGCGACAGATGTGGAGGTGCTGCGGATGCACTACGCCGAGACCATCCGGCACTGGCGCCGCCGCTTCGCCGCCAACCGCGACGCCATCATGGGGTTGTACGACGAGCGGTTCTGCCGCATGTTCGAGTTCTACCTCGCCGCCTCCGAACTGGCGTTCCGCCGCCAGGGTCAGGTCAACTTCCAGATCCAACTGGTGCGCGACCCGTATGCGTTGCCGCTGGTGCGAGACTACATCACCCAGCGCGAGCGTGAGGCGGCAAGCCGCGCACGCGCCCCGGCGGGTTAGCGCGCCAGGGCGGGTCAGCGCCAGGGCAGGTTGGCGCGCCGGGGCAGGCAGACAAGACAGCGTGAACCCGTCGGGGCAAACGATCCCCATGTTGCACACTGATCCACAGGTACGATCCGACGCGGCCGGTCTATGATGGCCGGACAATGAACAGCATCCAGTCACCGGCCTCCCTGTCATCCCCGCTGATCGGGCTGTCGCAGCGTCTCCCGCCCTCCAACCTGCAAGCCGAGCAGGCGCTGCTCGGCGCACTGCTGGCCAACAACCGGGCATACGAGCGCGTCGCCGAGTTCCTGCAACCCGACCATTTCGCCGACGCCATCCACGGCCGCATCTACAGCGCCATCATGCGCCGGATCGAGGCCGGGCAACTGGCCGATGCGGTGACGCTGAAGGCCGAGTTCGAGCACGCCGGCATCCTCGACGAGGTTGGCGGCACCGCCTA
>JAYTQW010000234.1:0-15233 GCA_043746535.1 Rhodospirillales bacterium | reverse complement strand
CTGATCCACGCCCTGATGGGGGATCGCCAGCGCCTCGCCGCGTTCCTGGCGTTGCCGCCGGACGAGTTGGCCGCCTTGCAGCGCCGTTCATTGCTGGCGACGGTGGGCGAGGCGGAACTCCTGGCCGACGCGGTCGCATGGCCGCGCGAGGCGGCGGTGCTGGCAGCGTTGCGCGACATCGCGGAACGTGGCGCGCCGACGGTGGTCGTCGCCGCGCGGCTGCGGCTGGACTGGCTGGGACGCGAGCCGGCCGGGCGCGCGGCGCAATGGCGCGATTGGACCGGGAGCTTCGTGACCGGCAAGGACGAGCCGTACAAGCCCGACTCCCTGGTCAACGCCAAACTGGCCAGGCTCGCGCCGCATCTGCTGTCCATCCTGCTGGAGGAGCAGGACCGTGCCACCGTCATCGAGCACCGGCGGCGGGGTGCCAAGCACGCCGCCATCTCGGCGGCGATCCTCGCGCTGGGCATGCCGGTGGCGCGGCGCTACGCGACGGCGAAGGCGGCGAGCGGGCAGCTCGACTACGCCGACCTGGTGACCCGCTCGCTCGAACTGCTGGCCGATCCGGGGGCGGCGTGGGTGCTGTTCAAGCTGGATGGCGGCCTCGACCACCTGTTGCTGGATGAGGTGCAGGACACCGCACAGGAGCAGTGGACCATCGCCGCCGCCCTGGTCACCGAGTTCTTCGCCGGCGCCGGCGCGCATGAGGCGCGGGATGCGGCCGCCTTGCCACGCACCATGTTCGCGGTCGGCGACCCGAAGCAGTCGATCTTCTCGTTCCAGGGCGCCAACCCCGCCGCCTTCGCCCACTGGCGGGTGGTGTTCGAGGGGCATGTGCGCAATGCCGGCCATGGCTGGGCCAGCGCCGAACTCGACGTGTCGTTCCGCTCGACCGCGCCGGTGCTGGCGCTGGTGGACGCGGTGTTCAGCCACCCCGACGCCGCGAAAGGCGTCACCGAAGACCAGTTGGAGCACCGCGCCCATCGCAGCGGCCATGCCGGAAGGGTGGAACTGTGGCCGCTGACGCCGCCGGCGCTGGAGTCGCCGCTGGAACCCTGGGTGGTCCCCGCCGAGCCGCAGCACCGGGCCAGCGCCACGCAGCGCCTGGCGGAGCACCTGGCCGACTGGATCCGGGACCAGACCAGCGGCGCGGTGCCGCTCGCAAGCCAGGGGCGGCCTTTGCGGCCCGGCGACGTGCTGGTGCTGGTGCGCCGCCGCAACGCGCTGCCGCGCGCCTTGGTGCGGGCGCTGAAGCAGCGCGGCGTGCCGGTGGCCGGACTGGACCGGATGCAGCTCACGCAACAGCCGGCGGTGGCCGACCTGCTGGCGCTGTGCGACGCGCTGTTGCTGCCGGAGGACGACCTGGCGCTGGCCTGCCTGTTGACCAGCCCGCTCGGCGGCCTCGACGACGACAGCTTGCAGGCGCTGGCGGCGGGGCGGCGGCAGGCGCGGCTGATCGAGGCGCTGCGCGCGCGCCACCGCGAGCGGCCGGAGTGGGCGCGGGCGTTCGCGTTCTTCTCCGACCTGCTCGCCTGTGTCGACTTCATCCCGCCGCACGCGCTGCTGAACCAGGCGCTGGGGCCGCTCGGCGGGCGGGCGCGGCTGCTGGCCCGGTTCGGCGCCGACGCGACCGAGCCGCTGGACGAGCTTCTGAGCACGGCGCTGGGCTACGCCTCCGCTCATCCGCCGTCGTTGCAGGGCTTCGTGCATTGGCTGCGCCAGTCGGCCGCCGACGTGAAGCGTGAGCCGGAGGGGGCGGGCAACGCGGTGCGGATCATGACGGTGCACGGCTCCAAGGGGTTGCAGGCGCCGATGGTGATCCTGCCGGACACCAACGCCGAGCCGAAATGCGACGATCCATGGCTGTGGGACATGGTGGGCGAGACCTGTGTGCCGATCTGGCAGCCGCAGGGGGCGCTGCGCACCGAGCCCAGCCGGCGCATGCAGGCGGCGCTGCGCGAGGCGGCGACGCAGGAGTACAACCGGCTGCTGTATGTCGCGCTGACCCGGGCGGAGGATCGCCTGGTCATCTGCGGCGCGCAGCCAAGGAAGCTCAGCGACACCTGCTGGTACAGCCTGGTCAGCGGCGGGTTCTCCCTGCTTGGCGCCACGCCGGAGCCGTTTGCGGGTCCGTGGGGCGGCGAGGCGTTGGTATGGGAGAGCGCGCAGATGGTGCCGCCGGTGACGCAGGCGACCGAGGCGAGCCAGTTGGCGCAACCGATGCCTGGCTGGACCCGGCCGGGCGCGGGCGCGTTGCCGCATGAGCCGGCGGTGCCGGTGCGCCTTGCCCCGAGCCGGCCGGCGGACGCCTTGCTGGGCCCGGTGCCGGCCGCCGACTCGCCGCTGGCCGGACGCGATGCCGGTGGCGCGCGGTTCCGCCGGGGTCAGGTGCTGCACGCCCTGTTGCAGTACCTGCCGGCGTTGCCGGTGGCCGCGCGGCAGGGAGCGGCGGCGCGGCATCTGGCGCAGGCCGGACTCGGGCTGGACGCGGACGCGGCGGCGGCGACCCTGCGCGAGGTGTTCGCCGTGATCGACCATCCGGCGTTGGCGCCGCTGTTCGGACCGGACAGCCGGGCGGAGGTGCCGCTGACCGGCCTCGTCGGCGGCCGCGTGATCGCCGGCGTGGTGGACCGGCTGGTGGTGCTGGCGGACCGGGTGCTGGTGGCCGACTACAAGACCAACCGGCTTCCGCCCGAGGACGCCGCCGCCATTCCGGTGCTCTACCTGCGGCAGATGGTGGCGTATCGCGCCGTGCTGCGGGGCGCGTTTCCGGGCCGCGCGGTCGAGTGCGCGCTGGTCTGGACCATCGGCGCGCAGGTCATGCCTCTTGCGGCCGCCACGCTGGATGGGCACGCTTGATCCCGCCCGCGCGGCTGCCCATCTGGGTGGTCCGTAATGAAGGATGCCGATCGCATGAGCGCCAATAGCAAGCCGGTCACCGACGCCAGCTTTTCCGAAGACGTGCTGAAGGCGACCGGACCGGTGCTGGTCGATTTCTGGGCGGAGTGGTGCGGCCCGTGCAAGATGATCGGGCCGGCGCTGGAGGACATCGCCGGCGAGTATGCCGGCAAGCTGACCGTGGCCAAGGTGAACATCGACGAGAACCCGATGACGCCGACCGCCTACAACGTGCGCGGCATCCCGACGCTGATCCTGTTTAAGGACGGCAAGCCGGTCGCCACCAAGGTAGGCGCCGCTCCCAAGAGCGCGCTGAAGGAATGGATCGCCGGCGCGATCTAGCGCGGACGCCTTTCGATCCGGCTCGTTCCATGAACACTGAGGAGTGGCGTGATGGGCGATCGGGACGCCGTGGGCATCCATCTGGTGCGAACGGGGCCGCGGGGCGCGGCCCCAACCGTGTTCGTGCATCCGGTCGGCCTCGACCTCACCTATTGGGGCAACCAGATCGAGGCGTTGTGCGACGCGCATGACCTCGTTGCCTACGATCTTCCGGGGAACGGGCAGACGCCCGGCACCCGGGCGGACTGGACGTTCGATGCGGCCGCATCGGCACTGGCGCGCGTCGCGCGGTCCACCGGTGCGGATCGCGTCAACGTCGTGGGCATTTCGGTCGGCGGCATGATCGCGCAGGCGTTCGCCCTGGCTCATCCGGAACTTCTGCGATCGCTGGTACTGATCGCCACGGCCGCCACCTTCTCGACGGCCGAACGCGATGCGATGCGCCAAAGGGCGGCTTTGGCGCTGCGTGATGGGATGAGCGCCGTACTCCAGGCCACCATCGAGCGCTGGTTCACGACCGCCACGATCGCGCGGCGTCCCGACATCGTCGACCGGGTCGGCAAGACGCTGCTGGCCGACGATCCGACGATCTATGCCGCGATGTGGCACATGATCGCCGGCCTCGATTTCGCCAACCGGCTCGGGGAGATCACCTGCCCGACGCTGATCCTGACGGGGGAGGCCGACCCGATCTGTCCACCGTCGGTCGCGCGGGCGCTCCACGAAGGCATCGCCGGCTCACGGCTCGCGATCGTGCCGGACGCCGCGCACATGTGCATCCTGGAGCAGCCCGGCTTCATCAATGACCGTCTCGCCGAGTTCCTCTGAACACCGGGCGCCCTGATGCGGCTGGACGGACGGCTGGGCTGGCGGGAGGGACATCCTCTACAGCGGATAATCGTATTTGATGAAGCCGCCATGGCTCGCCAGCCGGTCGTAGAGCTGGCGGGCGGTGGCGTTCTGTGCGTTGGTCAGCCAGTACAGCCGCGATGCGCCGCCCGCGCGCGCGTCGGATGCCACCGCCTCGATCAACGCGCGTCCCGCCCCGGTGCCGCGCAGGCTGGTGTCGACATAGAGGTCTTGCAGGTAGCAGGCCGGCTGCATGGTCCAGCCGTGCTCGTGCATCAGGTAGTGCGTCAGGCCGATCATCCTGCCCTGGTCGTCGCGGGCGGCAAGCCCGTGCATGCGGCCATCGAACAGCCGCGCCCAGGTGTAGTCGTATTGCTCGGGCGGCACTTCGGTGTGGTAGAAATCGAGGTAGGCGCGCCACAGCTCCGCCCAGCGCGGCCGGTCCGCCTCGGTCAGCGTGGTGACGGTGGTCACGCGAGCGTCCCTTCATCGGCCTTGAGCACTTCGCCGGCCAGATAGAGGCTGCCGCAGATCAGCACCCGCGCCGGGCCGCCGTCCCGAGGGATTTCCGCCAGCGCCGCCGCGACCGAGGCGGCGGCACGGGCGATGCCGCTCGACGCGGCCACGATGTCGGCGACCGGCAGCGCCAGATGCTGGCCACGCTCCGCCACCGCCCACACGCTCGCCGCGTGCGGCAGCAACGGCCGCAGGAACGCGGCCGGGTCCTTGGTCTGCTTCATGCCGACGACGAGGTGCGCCGGGCGGTCGCCCCACTGCGCGAGATGCTCGGCCAGCACCACGCCGGCGCCCTCGTTGTGGCCGCCGTCGAGCCACAGCTCCCAATCCTCGGGCAACGTCGCCGCCAGCGCGCCCCGCAGCAGTTGCAGCCGCGCCGGCCACTCGACCTCGCGCACGCCACGCCGCGCCGCCGCCACGGTGGGCGCGAAGCCGGCGGCGCGCAGGGCGGCCAGGGCGGCGCCGGCGTTGTCGTGCTGATGCGCGCCGGGCAGGGCGGGCAGCGGCAGGTCGAGGGCGCCCGCCGCATCGGCGAAACGCAGGCCGCGTCCGACCCGCTCGATCGACCAGTCGCGCCCGCGCGCCGACAGCGTGGCGCCGAGCGCGTCCGCCTGCGCCTGCAACACCGCCAGGGCCTCGGGCACCTGCGCGCCGGTGACGGCCGGCACGCCCGGCTTGATGATGCCGGCCTTCTCGAAGGCGATGGCGGCCAGCGTGTCGCCGAGGAAGTCGCGGTGGTCCATCGAGATCGAGGTGATGACGCAGGCGGCCGGGCTGCCCACGACGTTGGTGGCATCGAGCCGCCCGCCCAGGCCCACCTCCAGCACGCACAAATCGGCCGGCGTGCGCGAGAACAGCAGGAACGCGGCGGCGGTGATGACCTCGAACACGGTGATCGCGTCGCCCTCGTTGCCGCGCTCGATCTCCTCCAGCGCGTCGGCGAGATCGGCGTCGCCGACCAGTTCGCCGGCCACCCGGATGCGCTCGTTGAACCGCACCAGATGCGGCGAGGTGAACACGTGGACGGTAAGGCCCGACGCCTCGGCGATGGCGCGCACGAAGGCGCAGGTGCTGCCCTTGCCGTTGGTGCCGGCGACGTGGATCACCGGCGGCAACGCCCGCTCCGGGTGGCCCAGCCGCGCCAGCAGCCGCTCCAGCCGGTCCAGGCTGAGGTCGATCAGGCGCGGGTGCAGCCCGTGCAGCCGGGCGACGATGGCATCGAAGCGGCCGCCCACCGGGATATCGTTCATGGTCCTGTGCGGCGCCCTACGCGGCTGCCGGGGCGTTCAGCGCCGCGACCTCGGCCAGTGCCGGCGGTCCCGGCGGGTCCAGCTCGGCGAGGTCGCGGGTGCGCAGCAGGCCGATGATGCGCGCCAGGGTCTCGGCCATCTCGCCGCGCTTGGTCACCATGTCGAGGATGCCGTGCTCCAGCAGGTACTCGGCGCGCTGGAACCCCTCCGGCAGCGTCTCGCGCACCGTCTGCTCGATCACGCGCGCGCCGGCGAAGCCGATCAAGGCGCCTGGCTCCGCGATCTGGATATCGCCCAGCATGGCGAAGCTGGCGGTGACGCCGCCGGTGGTGGGGTCGGTCAGCACGCTGATGAACGGCAGCCCGGCCTGCTTCACCAGCCGCGTCGCGATCACCGAGCGCGGCATCTGCATCAGGCTGACCGCGCCCTCCTGCATCCTCGCACCTCCGGACGCGGTGAAGATGATGAACGGCGCATCCTGCAACACCGCCAGCCGGGCGGCGACGACGATGCCCTCGCCGACGGCGGCACCCATCGAGCCCGCCATGAAGTCGAACGCCATCACCGCCACCACCGCCTGATGGCCGCCGATCTTGCCGTGGGCCACCATCAACGCGTCGTCGGCATGGGTCTTCTCACGCGCCGCGCGCAGCCGGTCGGCGTAACGCTGGCTGTCGCGGAAGCGCAGCGGGTCCACCGGCACCTTCGGCAGCTCGATCCGGGTGAACAGGCCGGCGTCGAAAGTCCAGGCCAGCCGCTCCGTCGCACTGGCGCGCAGGTGGAAGCCGCAATGGGTGCAGACCTTGAGGTTCTTCGCCAGCTCGGTGTGGAACATCATCTGCTGGCAGGACGGGCATTGCACCCACAGGTTTTCCGGCACGTCGCGCCGGCCCAGCAGGGTGCGGATCTTCGGGCGCACGTATTCGGTCAGCCAGCTCATCGGCGCGGTCCTCTACGCGGGTACGCGGGCGTGGCGGACGCCCTCGGCCAGGTCGCGCACCTGGTCCAGCACGCGGCGCACCGTGTCGGGGCTGGCGCGGCCATGCGCGTCCAGGCTGGCGGCCAGCGTCTCGATCACGGCGGAGGCGACCACGGCGGCATCGGCCACCCGCACCGCCTCCGCCGCCTGCGCGGGCGTGCGCACGCCGAAGCCGATGGCGATCGGCAGGTCGGTCACCGCCCGCACGCGCGGGATGGCGGCGGACAGGTCGGCCAGGGTGGCGCTGCGGGTGCCGGTGATGCCGGTGATGGAAACGTAATAGACGAAGCCCGAACTGCCATCGAGCACCAGCGGCAGCCTTGCGTCGTCGGTGGTCGGCGCCACCAGCCGGATGATGTCCAGCCCGTTCGCGCGGGCGTCGCCGGCCAGCAGGTCGGCCTCCTCCGTCGGCAGGTCGACCACGATCAGCCCGTCCACCCCGGCGGCGGCGGCATCCGCGCAGAACCGCGCCGCGCCGTAGCTCTCGATGGGATTGAGGTAGCCCATCAGGATTACCGGCGTCGCGTCGTCGTCCTCGCGGAACGCCCGCACCATCGCCAGCGTGCCGGCCATGGTGGCGCCCGCCTTCAGCCCGCGCAGGGCGGCGGCCTGGATGGTCGGGCCGTCGGCCATCGGGTCGGTGAACGGGCAGCCGATCTCGATCAGGTCGGCGCCCGCGCCCGGCATCCCGCGCAGGATCGCCAGCGAGGTGGCGAGGTCGGGGTCGCTCGCCTCCAGGAAGGCGATCAGCGCGCCTCGCCCCTCGCGCTTCAACCTGGCGAAGCGTTCGGCAATGCGGCTCACAGGGTCACGCCCAGGCGGTCGGCCACGGTGAAGATGTCCTTGTCGCCGCGCCCGCAGAGGTTCATCAGGATGATGGCGGAGGGGTCCATCTCCGGCGCGATCTTCATAACGTGCGCCAGCGCGTGCGCCGGCTCCAGCGCGGGGATGATGCCCTCGGTGCGGGTGCAGAGCTGGAACGCGGCCATCGCCTCCTCGTCGGTGGCGGCGACGTACTCGACGCGCGCGATCTCATGCAGCCACGAGTGTTCCGGCCCGATGCCGGGATAGTCCAGCCCGGCGCTGATGCTGTGCGCCTCCTGGATCTGGCCGTCCTCGTCCTGCAACAGGTAGGTGCGGTTGCCGTGCAGCACGCCCGGCCGCCCACGCGACAGGCTGGCGGCGTGCTGCTTGGTGTCCAGCCCGTGCCCCGCCGCCTCGACGCCGATCAGCCGCACCTCGGTATCGTCCAGCATCGGGTGGAACAACCCCATGGCGTTCGAGCCGCCGCCGATGCAGGCCACCGCCACATCCGGCAGCCGGCCCTCGGCCTCGCGCATCTGCGCCTTTGCCTCCTCGCCGATCACGCTCTGGAAATCGCGCACCATCATCGGGTACGGATGCGGCCCGGCGACGGTGCCGATCAGGTAGTAGGTGTCGGACACGTTCGCCACCCAGTCGCGCAGGGCGTCGTTCATGGCGTCCTTCAGCGTGCCGGCGCCCGACGTGACCGGCCGCACCTCGGCGCCCAGCAGCTTCATGCGGAACACGTTCGGCTTCTGCCGCTCCACGTCGGTGGCGCCCATGTAGATGGTGCAGGGCAGGCCGAACAGCGCGCAGACCGTCGCGGTGGCGACCCCGTGCTGGCCGGCGCCGGTCTCGGCGATGATGCGGGTCTTGCCCATGCGCCGGGCCAGCAGGATCTGGCCCATGCAGGAGTTGATCTTGTGCGAGCCGGTGTGGTTCAGCTCGTCGCGCTTGAAATACACCTTGGCGCCGCCGAGCTCGCGGGTCAGGCGCTCGGCGAACCACAGCGGGCTGGGGCGGCCCACGTAGTTCTTGAGGTAGGCGTCCAGTTCCGGCTGGAACGCCGGGTCGGCGCGGGCGGCGCGGTAGGCCTGTTCCACCTGGAGGATCAGCGGCATCAGCGTCTCGGCCACGAAGCGCCCGCCGAACGCGCCGTAGCGGCCGCGTTGGTCGGGGCCGCTGCGCAGCGAGTTGGCGCCGTGCGTGGTCGAAAGATACGTCAGGGGATGGTTCAAGGCGTGTCTCCCGGTCAAGGCACGCGGTTTAGCCTGCTCACTCGGCGGGCGCCAGAACCTCGCCGGAAATCTCTCCGGCCAGCACGCGCCGGGCTTGCGTCAGGTCGAGCCGCCCCTCCCAGCGCGCCACCACGATGGTCGCGACCGCGTTGCCGAACAGGTTGGTGATGGCGCGCGCCTCGCTCATGAAGCGGTCGATCGCCAGCACCAGCACGATGCTCGCTACCGGGATCTTGCCGTTCAGCGTTGCCAGCGTGGCCGCCAGGGTGATGAAGCCGCCGCCGGTCACCGCCGCGGCGCCCTTGGAGGTCAGCAGCAGCACGCCCAGGATCAGCGCGTAGTCGGCGAAGCTCAGCGGGATGCCGAGCGCCTGGGCGATGAAGGTGATCGCCATGGTGAAGTAGATCGAGGTGCCGTCGAGGTTGAACGCATAGCCGAGCGGCACCACCAGCCCGACCAGCGGACGGGCGCAGCCGAGCCGTTCCAGCTTGGCCATCAGCGTCGGCAGCGCCGCCTCCGACGAGCTGGTGCCGAGCACGATGAAGAACTCGTCGCGCAGGTAGGCGATCAGGCTGAACAGGTTGAGGCCGCACGCCGCCAGCACCAGCAGCATGGGGCCGAAGATGAACAGGACGCAGGTGACGTAGAAGCACGCCATCAGTTCGCCCAGGCTGAACAGGGTGTGGATGCCGTATTTGCCGATGGCAAACGCCATGGCGCCGAACGCGCCGACCGGGGCGACCACCATGATGAGGCGGATGACGCCGAACAGCGCGCCACTGGCCTCGTCCAGCACATGCAGCAGGGCCGCGCCGCGCTCGCCCAGCCGCGACAGGCCGATGCCGAACAGCACCGCGAAGAACAGCACCGGCAGGATGTCGCCCTTGGCGAACGCGCCGACCACGGTGTCGGGGATGATCGCCAGCAGGAAGCTGGACACGTCCTGATGCGGGGCGGTGATGTATTGCGTAACGCGGCTGGCATCCAGCGTGGCCGGGTCGATGTGCAGCCCGGATCCCGGTGCCACGATCAGGCCGACGGCGAGGCCGATCAGCATGGCAAGGGTGGTCATCACCTCGAAATAGACGATCGCCTTGATGCCGATGCGCCCGACCGCGCTGGCGTCCGACAGCTTGCCGATGCCGACCACGACGGTCAGGAACACGATCGGCGCGATCACCATGCGCACCAGCTTGACGAACGCGTCGCCAAGGGGCTGCATCTGTGTAGCGATGCCCGGATAGAGGTACCCCAGTAGGACGCCCAGGATGACGCCGACCAGCACCTGCAGGTACAGCGAGTGCGACGAGCCTGTGCGCGATCCGATGGTGGCCATGACGGTTCTCCCTCGTCGCATTAGACAATCAATGCCGCCGCTTGGCGACTCAACCAGCCGGAGAAACCCAGCCCGATGAGCGAATTCGTGATTGCCCCGCCACAACGGGTGAGCGTCCCGGTGGCGGGCGGCGGTGCCTTCCCGGTGCGGCGGGTGTTCTGCGTCGGGCGCAACTACGCCGAGCACGTCCGCGAGATGGGCGGCGACCCGGCGCGGGGCGAGCCGCCGTTCTTCTTCACCAAGCCGGCCGACGCGCTGGTGACCGACGGCGCCGACATGCCGTATCCGGTCCAGACGCACGACCTGCATCACGAGATGGAGCTGGTGGTCGCCATCGGCACCGCTGGCCGCGACATCGCCGTGGCCGACGCGCTGGCCCATGTGTGGGGCTATGCCGCCGGGCTGGACATGACCCGGCGCGACCTGCAAGCCGCCGCCAAGAAGGCCGGCAAGCCCTGGGACATGGCCAAGGGGTTCGACCACTCCGCGCCGATCGGTGCGTTGACGCCGGCCTCGGCGCTGCCCGATCCGACGCGCGGCGCCATCGAATTGCGGGTGAACGGGGAGGTGCGGCAATCCTCCGACCTGTCGAACATGATCTGGAGCGTCGCGGAGACTGTCGCCTGTCTGTCCGGCCTGGTGGCGCTGGCGCCGGGCGACCTGATCTTCACCGGCACGCCGGAGGGGGTCGCCGCCGTGGCGCGCGGCGACCTGCTGGAGGGCCATATCGCCGGTGTCGGCGCCGTCCGCACGAGGATCGTCTGATGGATGTCGCGATGGGCCACGACCTGCTGGGCGCGCTGGAGACCAGGCGCTCGGTCGATCCCGCGTTCCTGGGCGAGCCGGGGCCGAATGCCGCCGACCTTGCCCGCATCCTCACCATCGCCGCGCGCGTGCCCGACCACGGCGTGCTGGAGCCATGGCGGTTCATCGTCGTCTCCGGCGAGGCACGGGCTGCGGCGAGTGCTGCGTTGCAGGCGGCGTACCGGGCGCACACCTACGCGGGCTTCCGGGTGGACAACCCTGGCAAGGCGGAAAAGACCCTGGCCACCATGGGCGTCTATTTCACCCGCGCGCCGCTGGCCGTGGTGGTGGTGAGCCGCGCCGACCCGGCCGGGCCGAAGCCGGAGTGGGACCAGATCCTGGTGTCGGGCGCGGTGTGCATGAACCTGATCACGGCGGCGACCGCGCTGGGCTACGGCGCGGATTGGCTGACCGGCTGGCCCGCGTACGACCCGGCGGCCCGCGCCGTGCTGGGCGTGGCAGCCGGGGAGCGGGTGGCGGGGATCATCCATCTCGGCACCGCAACCCGCGCCACGCCGGAGCGGCGGCGGCCGGACCTGGGGACGATGGTGACGCGGTGGGCGGCGGGTTGAGCTCGAAGCGCGCGTTCGCGCCTTCGCTTTGTCAGCAGTGTCCCGCCGTCATGGATGATCGGACGGCACGCAAGTGGTCCACGGCAACTTCCATGTGATACCGCGTGAAAATGCGCGCCTTGCGCTCGGCGGAACCTTCCGGACCCGGCCATGAGGCGATAGCCGCCGTCATGCTCGCCACGTCCAGGGCTGCGCCGGATCGGCGGTTCAGCCAGTCGATCGTCGCCAGCAGCTCCAGACCGTGTGGCGATTGGAAGCCGTCGATGACAGTGGTCGCCTCGTCAAGCGCCTGACGATACACGCTTGCCTCGGGCGACGTCAGGTAGACGTTCACCTCGTCCTGTCGATCGTGTCTGAACCGGATAGGGTCGAACGGCTGTGCGTCCGCTACCCGTCGTTCGCAAGTCAGGTAGCTCCCGTCCAGACTATCGAGCAGATGCCGAACCTTGTCGGAATACGGACCGTAGCGATTGGCTGCGAAATCCTCACCGATCGGATTGGGCGTCAGGTTCAGGCGCCGGATGGCGCTGCTGAGAAACCAGGCCAGCTTCTGCGCCTCGAGCATCGAGCAGTCAAAGCCGAGAACCTCGTAGCGCCGGATCATCTCCGCCATCAACGCGCGGGCCGGCGTGAGCTTCTCGACTCCGTGGCGCTTGACGACGTTCTGGTAGGCGTGTGTGGGCTCATACACGACGATCTCGCAGTCGAGGCCGGTGAGCGCCTCCGTAATCAGGGGCTTGACGTCATTCCAGTCCAGCCCGCCGTTCCCGGCGCCGAGCGGCGGGATGGCGATCGACCGGATGCCGCGTTCCTCGATCTGCTTTCGCAGCGCGGCGAGTCCCTGCGCGATCCATTCGAGACGGGAGGGCTGGCGCCAATGCTTCTTGGTGGCAAAGTTGATGACGAAGCGAGGCCCGAGCATGTCATGGCGCTCGGTCACGAATACGCCGCCCGCCGCGATTCGCCCGTCCTTGCTGGCGGCCTCGTATGCCCGAAAATTGTCGGGGAAAGCCTCCTTGAACATCAACGCGATGCCCTTGCCGCTGACACCCACCGTGTTCACGGTATTCACCAGCGCTTCGGCATCGGCGTCGAGCAGGTTGCCTTGCTCGTAACGGATCATCAGAAATACCACTCCGGGCGAACGACGACGCGGATCGCCACGCCTGCGGCGCTCACCTGCGCCTCGATGGCAGATTTCAATGACGCATCAACGCATCCGATGCCAAGCAGGGCATCGGTCGGAACGTGATGATACGCCAGTGCCTCGGCCATATAGCGTTCCATCTTGTCCGGGTAGTCTTCACTGCTGGCGAAGTCATGTCGCTGGAGAATGTTCCAGTCGATCATAGTCGCAAGATCAGCCGATTCGCTGCTCCAACGCGCCATCGCGGTGTAGGCGTGACGGTCAGTGTACAGCATTGTGACTTTGCTGAGCGTCATTGCCCGACAGGACGAGACGAGGACGGCAATCTCCGTGTTCGGACGCTTCACGATCGCCTTCCAACCTGTCCTGATGTTCATCATCATCGGTGACCTCGGCGTGAAGTAGAATGGGACGTAGTCAGCCAAAGTCCCGCCAGGTGGAACCCGAACCGCGTGCCGGGTGCGTTTGTCGATGAGATCGGCATTGCCGATGGCAATGAAGTCCGGATCGCTGACCGCGCTGTTGGCGGCATGGAGGCCGTTCGTCAGCGACCAAGGCAAGTTGGCCACGTGGATGATGCGGAACATGAGGCCGTGTTCCGCAGTCAGGTTAGGCAGCACGACTTGCGGCTATCGCGGCAGCGGCATCAAACTGGCAAGGAACGGTTCTTCACTCTGGTTCATGATGCATCAGGTTCCGTTCGGTAGATGTCAGTATAGCCTAACCCCCCAAATACGCCGCCACCACCATCGGATCGTGCGCGACCTCGGCGGCGGGGCCGTACAGCGCGATGCGGCCGCTCTCCAGCACATAGGCCGCGTCGGCGATGTCGAGCGCCGCCGAGGCGTTCTGTTCGACCAGCAGCACGGTGGCGCCGCTCGCGCGCAGGTCGGCGATGATGGCGAAGATCTCGTCGCACAGCAGCGGCGCCAGGCCCATGCTCGGCTCGTCCAGCAGTAGCAGGCGAGGGGCGGACATCAGCGCGCGGCCGATCGCCAGCATCTGCTGCTCGCCGCCGGACAGCGAGCCGGCGGACTGCGCCAGCCGCTCGCGCAGGCGGGGGAGGCGGGCCAGCACGGCCTCGCGGCGGCGGGCGATCTCGGCGCGGTGACGGGTGGTCCAGGCGCCGAGCGCCAGGTTCTGCGCCACGGTGAGGTCCGCGAACACCTGCCGGCCCTCCGGCACATGGGCGATGCCAAGGGCGGCGATGCGGTGGGCGGGCAGGCGGGTGATGTCGTGGCCGTCGAAGATCGCCCGGCCCGTCTGCGCCTTCAGCAGGCCGGACAGGGCGCGCAGGGTGGTGGTCTTGCCGGCCCCGTTGGCCCCGATCAGGCAGGCGATCTGGCCCGCCTCCACCGCGAGGTCGATGCCGCGCAACGCCGCCACCCGGCCGTAGCGCACCGTGAGGCCCGTGACTTCGAGCAGGCTCATCCCAGCCTTGCCGCCAGCTTGGCGCCGAGATACGCCTCGACCACGCCGCGGTCGCGCCGTGCCTCCTGCGGCGGGCCGTGGAACAGCCTCCGCCCGAAACTCAGCACGGTGGCGGTGTCGGCCAGGTCCATGACGAAGCGCATGTCGTGCTCGACCAGCAGCACCGTGGTCCCGGCGGCGGCGATGGCGCGCACCAGGGTGGCCAGCGCCCGCGTCTCCACCGGGTTCATGCCGGCCGCAGGCTCATCCAGCAGCAGCAGGCGCGGGCCGCCCACGATGGCGCGGGCGATCTCCAACCGGCGCTGGTCGCCGTACGCCAGCGCCGTCGCGCGCAGGTCGGCGCGGTCGAGCAGGCCGACCCGCTCCAGCGCCGCGTCGGTGGCGGCGCGCGCGGCGGCCTCCTCGCGCCGGAACCGGGGCAGCCGCAGCACGACCTCCGCCACCGATGCGCGGGCGGCGAGATGCAGCCCGGTCATGGCGTTCTCGCGCACCGTCATGGCGCCGAACAGGCGGATGTTCTGGAACGTGCGGGCCAAGCCCAGCGCCGCGCGCCGGTCGGGCCGCAGCCGGGTGATGTCGGTCCCGCCCAGCGTGATGCTGCCGGCACTCGGCGGCACCAGGCCGGAAATCAGGTTGAACAGCGTCGTCTTGCCCGCGCCGTTCGGGCCGATCAGCGCGTGGACACCGCCCTCCGGCCAGTCGAGGTCGAGCGCATCCACCGCCACCACCCCGGCGTAGCGGCGCGACAGCCCGCGCAACGACAGCATCATGCCCGCCTGCGCGCCCATGGCAGCAGCCCGCTCGGCAGGAACAGCACGCTGGCGACGATGATGAGGCCGTTCACCACCATGCGCAGGTCGGCGACCCCGCGCAGCAACTCCGGCAGCAGCGTCAGGACCGTGGCCCCCAGCACCGGGCCGAACGGGGTGGCGATGCCGCCGAGCAGGGCGAACGAGAGGATCGTCACCGCCGGCTCGAAGCCGTACTGGGCAGGGCCGATGAAGCTGGTGCTGTGCGCGTCCAGGCAGCCGGCCAGCCCGGCCAGGGCGGCGGAGGCGCACAGCACC
>JAYTQW010000233.1:0-3224 GCA_043746535.1 Rhodospirillales bacterium | reverse complement strand
TGATGGGCGCCGATGATCTTGGCCAGCGCCGCCTTATACGTCTCCGGGCGTATGTAGGCGTCCGCGGTCCAGATCAGCTTGTCGCGGGTGACACCATGGCTGGCGGCGGCCATGCGACCCAGACCAAGGTTGGTGGCGTCGGCGAGAATGGCGGCTAGCAGGGCGTTTTCGTCGTCGCAACGCTCGCCGGTGCGTAGGTTGGTGAAGGCGGACGCGAAGCCCGTCATGCGGTTCACCTCGTACAGCAGCTCCGTGATCCGGGCGGGCGGCATTATGGCTTCAATCCCGTCTGCAAAGGCGCGGGTTTCCGGCGTGGCAGTCGTCTTGACCGGCGCGACGTGCACAAGCGACCGGCGCGTAGCTCCACCCCCTCCAACTCGCCCCGCAGCAGCCGGCGAGAAAAGCGTTTCAGTCGCCGGTCGAGTTCGCTGGCGCGGCCGGCGAGCCACTCATCAGCGGTTGCAGGCAGCTTCAGCCCTGCCGCGACTGCGGGAACGGCATCCTGCGGCAGCAGATAACTGTCGAAGCGGCGATAGCTGGCCGAGCGTTCAACCCAGACATCGCCGGAGCGCAGCTTGTCGCGCAGCGTCGCCAGAACGGCCGTCTCGTATAGGCGCCGGTTCGGCCCGCCCTCCTCCATCACCAGGCGGCGCCAGTCCTTGCGGAACGGCATGGGTGTGTCGGCCGGCACCTCGCGCTTACCGGACTGGTTGAGACCTGCCAGCAACTTGAGCGCTCCCAACATGGGATCGCCGGCGCGGGTGGACCGGAACTGCAGCGCCTCGATCAGAGCAGGTGCGAACTTCCGCAGGGTTCTCCAGCGGTCAGCGGCGCGCACCAGCGGGTCCTCTCCGGCGAGGCTTGCCAACTCCTGCACTTCCTCACGCACCCGCAGCAGCTTGGGCCAGCCCACGGCGGCGTCCACGGCCTCGAATGCATCGGCTTCGCCCTCGTGCGCCGCGGCAAGCGCCTCGATGGTGCCGTGGAACATCCGCATGAGGCGGCCGACGTTGCTGGCGCTGGCGGCATACCGCCGGCGGGCAGCGTTGCGTGCCTTGGCGAACAGGCCGCCAATCAGTTTGTCCGCCATATCCAGGATCGCGTCCGTAAGCCGCGTTTCGAGGTCGAGCACCGTTGCCACCAAGATCGCGCGCCGCCGATGCTCGGCATAGCGCCCGAGCTGATGGGCGTCGGAGGCATGGCCCTCGCGCACGAACTGCTGTAGCCGGTCCTCATGGATGCGGGCGGCGTTCTCGATCGGCATGCAGATGCCCCGGACCGTGCGCAGGCGGTCCAGCAGCTCGCTGATGTGGTCCGCTTTCGGCGCGATGGGCATGACCTTGAGCCAGGCAAACGGCGTCATGCCGACTGAGGGGTCGACGACGAGTAGCCCATCAATCTTGGTCAGGTGTTCAGCGGAAAGCCCAGCCATCAGGCCATCGGCCGCCCGCTTGCGGGCACGCGCCCGGCCGGCGATGGCGATGCGCTCGATCACGGTCGCGCCGGGTAAGATAATGCCGGCAATCCGGAGGGCCACTATGACCGCTGCGGCGATAGGCTGGCCGCGGTCGGTGGCGCGGGCCGCTTCCGCCGCCGCTTCGATCATCGGCGGTAAGTCGGCCATGGTTGGAGTACGCAGGCCCAAGGTGGCGGCAAGCTGGCGCGCATGGTCCGTCATGGTTTGCGGTCGGCGGGCGTACTCGGCAAACACGGCGGCAGGGATATCAAGCTGGCCCGCCATCCAGGTCACGAGGCTATCGGTTGGCTGGTCGAGGTAGGCGAGCGCCGTGCCTGGATGGCGCAATAGGGCAAGCTGGACGGCGCAGCCGAGACGATTGGCGTCACCGCGCCGCTCAGCCACCAGGTTTCGGTCCAACCGGGACAGGGTGAACAGCCGCGTCAGGGAGTCGGCGTCGGGCGGGATGCACAAGAGCGCCTGGCGCTCCTCGTCGGTCAGCAATTGTCGGCGTGCCAAGGCGTTCCTCCGTCCCACAAAGGTGCATGTCGATCATGGACGGATCGGCATTGGGAGACGTAGTCTGTGGACGGGCGCGCACCCTTCGGCGCCACTTTGCAGCAGCCGTCCAGGGAACGACCGTTTGAGGGACTCCATGCCAGGCACGTTGGGCTATGCGCGCGTGTCCACCGGAGACCAGGACGTCGCCGGGCAGACCATGCGGCTGACCGGGGCCGGCGCGATCCGTGTGTTCACCGACGTGCGCTCCGGACGGAACATGGACCGCCCAGGGTTGCAGGACCTACTCGCCTATGCGCGGCATGGGGACACGCTGGCCGTCGTGCGCCTGGACCGCCTGGGGCGGTCGCTGGGCGAGTTGCTGACGACCGTGACGATGCTGAAGGAACGCGGCATTGCGCTGCTCAGCCTGGAGGAGAAGATCGACACGTCGTCCGCTGCCGGCGAGCTGATCTTCCACGTGTTCGGCGCCATCGCGCACTTCGAGCGCCGGCTCATCGCCGAGCGCACCAAGGACGGCATCGCCGCTGCGCGCGCCAAGGGCAAGCGGCCAGGTCGCCAACCGCTCGACGTGGACCGCATCGCGGCGGCCCTGAAGCTGGTCGCGGCTGGGCTGTCGCCGACCGCCGCGGCACGCCAGCTCGGCCTGGGCAGATCAACCGTGTATCGGGAGGTCGGCCGCGCCGGGACCACTGAGGCCTTGTTGGAACAAGACGGAAGGTAGCCGGATGACAAAGGCCATTAACCTCAAGGACAAGCTGGAACAGTTCTCAGCCCACTGGTCGCCCAAGATCGTTGCCGCGTTCAACGGGCACGACGTGATGGTGGTCAAGGTCAAAGGCGAGTTCGTGTGGCACTCCCACCCAGACACCGACGACCTCTTCTTTGTTCTGAAGGGCAACCTGACCATCAAACTCCGTGACGGCGACGTACGTGTCGGGCCAGGCGACCTCTATGTCGTTCCGAAAGGTGTGGAGCATTGCCCGTTTGCCGAAGACGAAGTCCACCTGCTGCTCATTGAACCGGCTGGCACGCCCAACACTGGAGACGCAATGAGCGCTGTTGTGAAAGAAGCAATCTGAACGGGCATATGGCGTTCCGTAAACGTTCACCCTTGGCGTTGTCTGCATGACAACCGACGCTATGCCCTCTAGGTGCAGGCCCATCGCCTCGGTGTTGCACCAGGGCAGGATCAGGCCGGCCACGGCGCCAGTCTCCGGACAGATCGCGCCGAAGATGTAGGTGGATG
>JAYTQW010000232.1:0-5749 GCA_043746535.1 Rhodospirillales bacterium | reverse complement strand
TGCATCGTCGAGACGCCAGGCTTCGTCGACCGCTTCGGCCTCAACATGGTGGCGGGGATCACGCTGCCGCTGGGCGCCGCCGCAACCTGCAACGCCTCGGTCGGCGTGCAGCGGATGGCGGTGCGCGCGGCGATCACCGGCGACCTCGACCTGCTGCGCCTTGCGGTGCTGCATGACCCGCTGGTCGGCGCCGTCTGCAACCCGGACGAGGTCTGGCAGATGGTGGACGAGTTGCTGGTGGCGCAGGCCGAGTGGCTGCCGCAATACGCCCACGCCCTTCCAGGCGCTCGGGCGCGCATGGCCAAGGTGACGCGCCACCCGCGCGCGAGCGCGGGCGCGGCGCGGCTGCCGACCCGCAGCGTCGAGCAACTGCGGGCGACGCGCGACAAGGTGCAGGCATAAGGCGGCTTTCCGACGGATGACGGCAAAGGGGGGCGGCCGTGACGCTCTCCCAAAAGAAACCAAGGGAGACGCGCGATGAGCATGAACCCGACTCTGCACCGGCGCAGCCTGCTGGCCGGCGCCGCGGCGCTGGTTGGCACCACCACGGTGGCGGCACGCGCCCGTGCCGCCGATGCCACGACGATCAAGTTCTGGGCGGCGTTCTCGCCGGCCGATCCCGACTACAAGGCCGCCATGACGCTGATCCCGGCCTATGAGAAGGCGCATCCGGGCGTACATGTCGAGTTGCAGACGATCAGCTACGACGCGCTGCACGACAAGCTGGTCACGGCGGTCGCCGGCGGTGATGCCCCCGACATAAGCTGGGGCCTCGCCGAATGGCTTGGCGAGCTGAACCGCATGAACGCGCTGCTCGACCTGACGCCTCTCGCCGCCGCCTGGCCGGACCGCTCGGCGATCTACCCGGATGCGCTGCGGGCGCTGACGGTGGACGGCAAGCTGCGGGCGATGCCGAACTATATTGGCCTGCGCGCCATGCTCTACCACGCCGACATGCTGAAGGCGGCCAATGTCGAGCCGCCGAAGACCTGGGCGGAGCTGCTCGCGGCGGCGCCGAAGATCACCGCCGCCACCGGCAAGCCGGCCTATGGCATCGCCGGCACCGGCGTGCGCTCGCCGCAGGAGCTGCTGGTGTTCCTGGCGCAGAACGATGCGACCATCGCCAAACCGACCGCCGACGGCAAGTTCCGCAACACCTGGGGCGAGGACCGCGACGAGCACGCCCGCGTGGCCGAGGTGTTCGCCTTCTATCAGGCGTTGCAGGCGCAGAAGGCAATGTCGGCGGACGCGAAAAGCTGGGGCTGGCAGGAGGAGGACACCAACTTCTCGCTTGGCCAGTACGCCATCGTGCAGGACGGCGCCTGGATGCAGTCGTATATCGCGCAGAGTCCGAAGGGCATGGCCGACGTGCGCATCGCGCCGCCGCCGTTCTCGCGCAAGCCCGCCACGTTCTTCGAGGTGGCGCCGTTCTACCTGTTCCGCGCCTCCGCCCATCCGCAGGCGACGTGGGACTTCGGCACCTACATGCTGGGCCAGGAATGGCAGGCGGCCTGCAATCCGGGCCGCTCGGTGCGCACCGACGTGATCAAGCACGACCAGTGGGGCGAGGGGTTCACCAGCCTGGCGCCGACCGGGGTGGTGTTCCCGCCGGTGGCGCTTGGCGGCATCATCCGGGCGATGGAGGACTCCATCGGCCACGCGCTGCGCGAGGGCGAGGCACCGGACGCCACCGCCACCTGGCTGTCCGACAACATCAATCGCAGCCTGAAGCGGTCGGGTGAGTTGGGCGCGGCCTCCTGATGCCGCCAGCGGCGGCGCAACGCGCAGGCGGGTTGCGGCGGGGTCGCGGAGCGGTCGCGGCACTGCCGCGCGCGTCCCGCCGGCTCGGCCGCATCGACCGCACGCGCCTGGAGGCACTCGCCTTCGTGCTGCCCGCCGCCTGCCTGATCCTGCTGCTGGTTGCCTACCCTTTGCTGCATGTGGTGTGGGACAGCGTCCACAACGTCGATCTGGTGGACCCGACCGCGACCGGGTTCTCCGGCTTCGACAACTTCGCCACGGTGCTGACCGCCGACGACTTCGTGCCGGCGCTGTGGCACACGGCGAGCTGGACGCTGCTGTCGGTGGCCGGTGAGTACGCGCTTGGCTTGATCTCCGCCGTGGCGCTGGCGCAGCCGATCATCGGCCGTGCCGTGTTCCGGGGCATCATCGTGGTGCCCTGGGTCATCCCCATCGTCGTCGCTGGCCTTACCTGGACCTGGATGCTGGCGCCCGATTTCGGCGTGACCAACGCCTGGCTGATGCAATTGGGGATCATCCGCCATGCGCGCTTCTGGCTCGGCGACACCGGCACCGCGTTGCTGGCGATCACCGTGGTCAACATCTGGCGCAGCTTCCCGTTCTACACCATCAGCCTGCTGGCCGCCCTGCAATCGATCCCCGAGGAACTGCATGAGGCTGCGGCGCTGGACGGGGCGGGGGCATGGGCGCGGTTCCGCGCCGTGACCTGGCCGCATATCCGCCCGGTCTCGGCCGCACTGGTGATGATCCACGTCATCTGGACCGCCATCAACTTCGACTTCATCTGGGTGATGACCGAAGGCGGCCCGCTCCATGCCTCGGAGACGCTGCCGATCCTGATCTACCGCTATGCGCTGCAAACCTACGATGTTGGCGCCGCCTCGGCGCTGGCGACCATGCTGATCGGCTTCCTTGTTGCGGCCCTCAGCGTGTTCTGGTTTGCCGTGCTGCGCCCGCGCCGGGCGGCGATGGAGGCGGCGGCATGATCGTCAGCGACCCGCGCGTGCGCGCCGCCAGCCAGGCGCTGACCTATCTGGTGCTGATCGGCTTCGCGGTGTTCTGCCTGCTGCCGGTTATCTGGATGCTGGACACGGCGCTGAAGCCGACCGAGGAGATCCGCAGCGTCGATCCGCATCTGCTGATCGCGCACCCGACCTTGGCGCATTTCAGGGAGGTGCTGTTCAACACCCATTTCGGCCTGTATTTCCGCAACAGCGTGTTCGTGGCGGTCGGCACCACTGTCATCGCCCTGGTGGTGGCGACGTTCAGCGGCTACGCGCTCAGCCGCTTTCCAGGCTTCGCCCTGGTGCGCGGCGTCGGCAACATGCTGATCGTGTCGCAGATGGTGCCGGGCGTGCTGCTGCTGGTGCCGCTGTATGTCCTGATCCGCCGGCTCGGCCTGCTCGACACCTTCCCGGCGCTGATGCTGGCCTACACCACCTTCATGGTGCCGCTCTGCGCGCTGATGCTGCGCGGCTTCTTCGACGGCATCCCGCGCGAGTTGGAGGAGGCTGCGGAGCTGGACGGCTGCTCGCGCCTGTCGATGCTGGTGCGGGTGATCCTGCCGCTGTCGCTGCCGGGGCTGCTGGCCACCGGGCTGTTCGCGTTCGTCAACGCCTGGAACGAGTTCATGTTCGCCTACGTGCTGACCAACAGCGACCAGCACCGCACGCTGACGCCCGGCATCATGCTGTTCAAGGGGCTCTACACCACCGACTGGGGCGGGTTGATGGCGGCATCCGTGCTGGCGGTGCTGCCGGTGGCGGTCGTGTTCACCTGGCTCCAGCGCTTTCTGGTGCAGGGCCTGACCGCCGGCGCCGTCAAGGGCTGAGGCGGCGGGCGGCCGCTTCCAGCACCGCATCCACCATCGCCTCGCCATCGGCCGGCGTGGTGCGGTGGTTGACGATGGCGGCACGGACCACCGTGCGGCCGCCGATCACCGTGGTGGACGGCGCGGCGACACCGGATAGCTGCACGTCCGCCACCACGTCGCGACAGAGGCGGTCGGGGTCGGCCACGTCCGCCCGCAGGCGGAAGCAGACGATGTTGAGCGGCACCGGCGCCACCCGCTCCAGGCCCGGCTCATGGTCCACGCGCGCGGCGATGGCGCGGGCCACGGCGCAGCAGCCGTCGATCATCTCGCCGAGTGCCGCCGCGCCATACACCTTCAGCGTCATCCACACCTTCAGCGCGCGGAACCCGCGCGACAGGTCGGGGCCGAGGTCGCACGGCCACGGATCGCCGCCGGCCAGCCCACGCGCCTCACGCAGCAGGTAGGCCGCATCCTGTGCGAAGGTCGCGGTCTGACGCGCGCCGTCGCGCACCAGGATGCAGCCGCAGTCGTATGGCGCCTGCAACCATTTGTGGAAGTCGAAGGCGATCGAGTCGGCGCGCTCGATCCCGAGCAGGGCAGGGCGCAGCGAGGGCGACAGCGCCGCCATGGCGCCGAACGCGCCGTCGACGTGGAACCACAGTCCCGCTTGCGCCGCGATGCCGGCCAGTGCCGCGAGATCGTCGGTCGCTCCGGTGTCGACGCTGCCCGCCGTGCCGACCAGCAGGAACGGCAGGCAACCCTCCGCCGCGTCCCGCGCCAGCGCGTCGCGCAACGCCGGCGGGTCGAGCCTGCCTTGCGCATCCACCGGCACCAGCCGCAGCACGTCCGACCCCAGCCCGGCCATGTCCAGCGCCCGCCCGACACAGCTATGCGCCGCCGCCGAGGCGTATGCGGTCAGCCGGGCGCCGCCCAGCCCGTCGCGGCGCACGCCGACCCCAAGCGCCGCCGTCCGCGCGACCAGCACGCCGATCAGGTTAGCGATGGAGGTGCCGGTCACCAGCAGCCCGGAACTGTCCGGCGGGAAGCCGAACAGGTCGGCGGCCCAGCGCACCACCTGCCGCTCCACCTCGATGGGCGCGTGGTCGCGCCCGCCCAGATTGGCGTTCAGTCCCGCCGCAAGCATCTCCGCCAGCATGCCGACAGCGGTGCCGCCGCCATGCACCCAGCCCATGAAACGCGGATGCGTGTTGCCGGTGGAATAGGGCCGCACCAGTTCGGCGAACTCGGCATAGGCGGCCTCGGCGCTGACCGGCTCGGCGGCGAGCGGCTTGCGCAGCAGCGCCCGCTTCTCGTCCGGCAGCGGTTGCCACACGGGCCCACTGCGCAGGTGTTCGAGATGGTCGAACATGTCGTCCAGCATCCGGTGGCCCAGCGTGCGCAGCGTCGTCCAGTCGTCCGGGTCGAGGCTCACCGGTAGCGGCTGATGGCGAGGTCGGCGGCCTCGATCTCCGGGGCCGCGCCCGACACCAGATCGGCCAGCACCCGGCCGGAGCCGCATGACATGGTCCAGCCCAGCGTGCCGTGGCCGAGGTTGAGGAACAGGTTGGGAATGCGCGTCGGGCCGATCACCGGCGTGCCGTCCGGCGTCATCGGGCGCAGTCCGGTCCAGAACTCGGCGCGCGCCACGTCGCCGCCGCGCGGGAACAACTGGCCGACCGAATGCGCCAGCGTCGCCCGCCTCGGCTCGGTCAGCACCGCGCTGAACCCCGCCAGCTCCGCCGTGCCGCCGACGCGGATGCGGTTGCCGAGCCGGGTGATGGCGACCTTGTAGGTCTCGTCCATCACCGTGGACATCGGCGCCGCGTCCGGGTCGTCGATGGGGATGGTGATCGAGTAGCCCTTGACCGGGTACACCGGCACGTCGATGCCGAGCGGCAGCAGCAACTTGCGCGAGTAGCTGCCGAGCGCCATGACGTAGGCATCGGCGGTGTGGGTGGCGGTGTCCGTGACCACGCCCGCGACGCGCCCGGCCTCGGTGGTGAGCGCCCGTATCCGCTCGCCGTAGCGGAAGCTGACGCCCAGCCCCTCGGCCAGCGTGGCGAGGCGCTGGGTGAACTGGTGCGCGTCGCCGGTCTCGTCGCCCGGCAGCCGCAGCCCGCCCAGGAATGTGGCGGTCGCATGCGCCAGCGCCGGCTCGGCGGCGATGCAGCCGGC
>JAYTQW010000231.1:0-4140 GCA_043746535.1 Rhodospirillales bacterium | reverse complement strand
GGTGTCGATGGCCGGCACCAGCATCGCCGGCGAGCTGCGCCGCCTGCCGGATGGCATCCACCTGCTGGAAATCCCGGTGCGGCGGGCGGAGGCATGGCCGGATGGCTCGGTCATCCTGCATCTGGCGTTCGCGCGCCACTACACCACCGCCGCCGACCCGCGCCTGCTGAGCGCCGTGTTCTCCGGCGCCGAGGTTTTCACGATCGCCCCAGGCCAGGGCTGAATGTATGCGCTGGTCAGCCCATGGCCGCCGCAGCGCAACGGCATCGCCGACTACGCGCGCGAGGTCGCCCGCCACACCGCGCACCCGCTGCAGATCGTCACCGAATGCCTGCGTCCGGCGGGCGGCATCGAGGGCCTGCGTTTCATCGACGAGGCTGCGTTCGCGCGGGCGCCGCACCGGCTGCCGGCGGTCTATCATTTCGGCAACAACCCCGACCATGCCTTCATGCTGCCGCTGTTCCTGCGCGATCCGGGCGTGGCGGTGGTGCATGACCTGTCTCTGCAATACCTGGCCGAGCAGGCCGACCCGCTGTTGCCCGGCTTCTTCGCCGCCGAGCTGCTGCGGGAGTGGCCCGGCCTTGGCGAGCGGCTGACCGCGCTGTGGGCGAAGCCGGGGCTGAAGCGCGGTATCGATTTTCAGGAGGTGAAGCTGCTCGGCTGGCTGCGGCACGCCCGCGCCATCGTCGTGCATTCGCACCATGCGGCGCGTATCGTGGCGGGCTACGTGCCAGGGCAGATGCCGGTGCATGTGCTGCCGCATTTCGCCTACCTGCCGGGGCTGAGCTATCCCGAGATCAAGGAGTTGCGCGAACGCCGCCGCCCGGCGCTGGCCGGCGGCAACGACCGGGCGGCGCGCGACCGGCTGTATGTGACGGCGCTCGGCTTTCCCAGCCAACCCAAGCAATACGCCGCCGTGCTGCACGCCATCGCGACGCTGCCGCAGCCTTTGCGTGAGCGCGTGACGTTCATGATCGGCGGCGAGGTCAGGCCGCGCGAGTACGACCTTGCAGCCGACATCGCCCGCTTCGGCATGGAGGGGCAGGTGGAGCTGCGTGGCTATCTGTCGCCGGAGGAGATGGAAGACCTGCTGATCGCCAGCGACCTGATCATGACCTTGCGCTACCCGACCTTCGGCGAGAGTTCCGGGGTGCTGGCGCGCGCGCTGGGCTGGGGCTGCGGCATCCTGGTCACCGACAACGGCTCGTACGCCGAATTGCCGGACGAGGTCTGCTTCAAGATGCCGGCGCGACCCGATCCGAGTGCCGCCCTGCGCGGCCTGCTGACCGAGTTGCTGGACAACCGCTGGCGGCTGGAGCAGCGCCGCGCCGCCGCCTATGCCTACGCGCACACCACCTGCAACCCGGAGCGCATCGCCGCCCGCTACAGCGACATCGCCGATGCTGGCTGAGACCGTGCGCAACCTGGTGTGGGTCGAGCGCGACCACGACGCGCTGGCGTTCCTGTGGCACGCGGTGGCGCCACAGGCGCGGGTGTTGCGGCTGGGCGGGCTGGCGGCGGACCAGTGCGGGCTGGACTGGTCGTATCCCGCCGGGGCCGCGATCCGTCCGCTGCTGCCGCCCGAGGCATTGCTGGCGGATAACGCGGCGGCGTTGGCGCAGGCCCTGCGCACCACACTGGGCGGCGCGCGCGGCCTGCGGGCAATGGCGGTCGGGGCGGCGGCACGGCCCGCGCATGTGGCCGCTGTGCTGGCGCAACTGTCGCCGAACCTGCTGTGTGCGCCAAGGCATGTGGAATTTGCGATGTTGGCGGACGCAACCGTGGCGCATCCCGTCGTGCCGTTGCGCGATATCGGCCTGGATGACATCGTGGTGTGGGCCGATGATGCCGCCGCCGCGTGGCTGGACCGGGCGCTGCTGCGCCTCATCGCCGACTGGCAGGCGCGGACGAGTGCCGGTGGCGGCACGGTGAACGTCGCCGACCTGCTTGCCTTGCAGGGCCTGTTCGCGGTGGAGGGAGAGCGTGCCACCGCGCATGCCTGGACCGGGCCGCAACTGCGCACCGTGCTGCTGGTGCCGGATTTCGGTAGCCGGGCCGCGCGGCTGACACTGCATCTCGCGGCCAGCCGCCTGCCGCTGGACGCAGCGCATTTCGGCGTGTGGATCGATGGGGCGGAGTGCCCGGCGATCTTCGATCCCGCTGCCTCAAGCATCGAGGTTGTCGCCCACGGCCTGATGCCGCAACTGTTCCGGCGGCTCGACCTGCGCCACGCGATGCTGCGTCGCGGGCCGGAGGGTGAGCGCCCCGCCGGCTGCGCGCTGCATGCGGTGACGGTGGAGCGGGTGGCGTGAGGTCGCTGGTGGTGACGCCGACGCCGACGCACCCGGCGGACCAGGGCAACCGCGCGCGCGTCCACCAGATCGCCAGCGCGCTGCGGAAAGTTGGCAGCGTCGACCTGCTGTATTCGGCGGTGGATGGCCTGGACCAGGCCTCGGTCGAGGCGATGCGGCGTTGCTGGGACGCGGTGTTCATCGTGCCGCCCGCCTCCTTCCGGCCGCAACGGCGGCTGCCCGATCATTGGGGCCTGGATGAGTGGGTCAGCCCGAACCTGATGGAGGCTGCGCGCACGTTGGCCGCCAGCGCCGATTACGACGTGGTGGTGGTGAACTACGTCTGGTGCTCCTGGGTGTTGACGCTGTTCGACCCGGCCCGGACTGTCCGTGTGCTGGACACGCACGATGCGTTCGGCGACCGCCACCTGCACACGCGCGCGGCGGGGATGCAGCCGCACTGGTTCTACACCACGCAGGCGGAGGAGGCGCGCGGGCTGGACCGCGCCGACGTGGTGCTGGCGATCCAGGCGGAGGAGGGGCGGCAGTTCCGCAGCCTGACGCAGCGCCGTGTCGAAGTGATCGAGTATGCGGTGCCGCCAGTCGAACTGCCGCCGCGAGTGGGGCCGGGCGTGGTGGTCGGCTACTTCGGCTCCGGCAATCCATGGAACGTCGAGAGCCTGGAGGTGTTCGACGCCATGCTGGCGAAGTGCCTGCACCTACCTGCCACGTTCCTCGCCATCGGCGGCGTCACCCGTGCCGCGCGCGGCCTGCGCGTGTTCCAGTCCGCCGGCGTGGTGGATGCGGTGGCCGACGCCTACGCGCCGCTCGACCTGGTGCTGAACCCGATGCGCGGCGGCACCGGGCTGAAGATCAAGACGGTGGAGGCGCTGGCGCATGGCCGCGCCGTGCTGTCGACGCGCGACGGCGGCCTGGGGCTGGAGGCGGTGCATCCCGACCTGCTGCACGCCGATCTCGATGGCCTGCTCGCCCGGTTGTTGCAACTGCTCGACCAGCCTGGCCAGATCGCGCCGTTGTCGCGTGCCATGCAGGCGGGCTACGCGACGTTCGCCGTCGACGTGGCGCGGCGGCTCGTCGGGCTGGTCGCGGAATGGAGCGCGAGGCGGCGATGATCGTGGACTGTTTCACCTTCTTCAACGAGATCGACCTACTGCGGGTGCGGCTGGCCGAACTCGATCCGGTGGTCGACCGCTTCGTCATCGTCGAGGCCGGGCAGACCCACTCGGGGGCCAGCAAGCCGTTCAACTTCGAGGCGGTGCGGGAGCATTTTGCGGCCTATCTGCCGCGTATCACCTACGTCAAGCTGGCGCGCCTGCCGCCGCTGGTCGAAGACAACGAGGCGGCGCGGTTCCGGCTCGAGAACTTCAATCGCAACGCCATCATGTGGGGCCTGATCCAGCTCGACTGCGCGCTGGACGACCTGGTGCTGGTCTCCGACATCGACGAAATCCCGTCGCGGGCCGCGATCGACGCGCTGGTGATGCAGACGACAAGCAGCACCCAGCCTCTGTCGTGGACGTTCCGGCAGTTCTTCCACAAGCTGTATTTCGATGAAACGCTCGACGACGGCTACAACCGGCAATGGTGGGGTGGCACGGTCGCGGTGCGCTATGCGACTCTCAGCCGGTTCTCGCCGCAGCAGGTCCGACGCGAGATCGGCGGCGGTGGCCAACTGTTCGACGCGGAACTATGCGCGCGGGTGGGCTCTGGCGTCGTCTCGCCCGGCGGCTGGCACCTGTCCTCGTTTGGCGGTCCCGCAGTACGCGACTACAAGCTCGCGCACTACACGCACGGCGTCGGGCGGGTCGACGCGCGGCCGGAGGGCGTG
>JAYTQW010000230.1:0-1592 GCA_043746535.1 Rhodospirillales bacterium | reverse complement strand
CGCGGGCGATGCCTGGAGCCTGATCAAACCGTTCACCGAGGTCGACCGGCCAAAGATCAGGTATCTGATCGATCCCGAGGCCGCCCGCCTGGTCAACGCCTGCCCGCTCGATCTGCGGCAACTCGTCATGGGCGCCTTGCTGACCGGCTGCCGATACGGCGAGCTCGCCGCCTTGACGGTGGGCAACTCCAGCCGTTGAACGTCTCGATGAAGACGTTGTCTGTCGGCTTGCCGGGACGCGAGAAGTCGATGCAAGCCTTACAGTCAGCCCGGATAGGTTCTGGTCAGTGAAATCTGGAATTGGTCGGCGTCGTTCGCATGAACTCCTGGGTATGCTCGAACGACACCACGCCCGCCTGCGAGCCCAGTCCGGTTGCGGTCAGCGCCGCCGTGGCCTGCGCGAAACGCACCGCCGTTTCGGCATCCATGTCGTGGCACAAGGCCACCGCGAAGCCGGCGTCGAATGCATCGCCGCAACCACAGGTGCAACGGACCTGAATGTTGAACGACGGCACCGTGAAATGCGTCCCGTCCGCGTGGTGGTAGTAGGCGCCGTCCGGACCGAGCGTGAACACGCAGCAGCCGACCCCCTTGTCGAGAAAGAAACGGGCCGTGTCGGTGATATCGTGCAACCCTGTCAGGGCCCGCGCCTCCTCGATCGAAGGCATGAAATAGTCCGTCTCCGGCAGGATGCTCGCCACCGCCGGCATGTCCGCCGGGGAGCCTGCGAAGACGTCGGCGGTGACGATGGCCCCTTGTGCCCGCGCCTGCCGGGCCAGCTCGGCGTTGCGGCCCTGGTCCATGCGGTGCATCAGCCCGACACCGCCCAGATGCACCACGCGAGCGTCGATCGCCTGTGGCAGCATGGCGTCGTCGACGTAGAAATCGCCGGTGGCGCCCTTCATGTGCAAGGCCGGGCGCAGGCCGTCCGGCCGGGTGGTGACGATCGAGGACGACGTCCGGCTGCCCGCAAGCTGCGGCAGGGCGGAGGTGTCGATAGCGAATTCGTGCAGCCGCTTCAGCACCCAGTCGCCCATCAGGTCCTGTCCCAGGCCGCCGACCGCGAGGCAGCTCAGGCCCATTTTGGCGGCTGCGATCAGGGCGGTGCCGGCAGCGCCGGAGACGGCCATCGTCAACTCCTCGATGAAGATCGTCCCACCCCCCTCGGGGATTGCCGTGACCGGCCAGCCGAGGCAGTCGAACGTGATGAAGCCGACCGCAGAATAATCGTAGCGCATGGTTTCCCCCAATGTTCCTGCAAGCCTCAGCCCATCGCGTCCGCCGAATGGGACCCGTCGAAGCGGTCTGCCATGCCGTGCCGACCGGCCAGCCGGGCGATCTCGGCCAGATCGCGCGTGCATCGCTCCGTGTTCCAGCCGAGCGTGTCGCGCGCGACATCGGCCACGGCACGCGCGACCGCCGGCGTAAGCCGGCCCGACAAGGCGATGTCGGTCCGCCGGAACACCACGTCCGCCAGCGTGCCCACCAGCTCGTTGGCGAGAATGTAGCCGATCTCCGCCCGCGAGTAGTCGGGCAGCGGGCGCAGGGGCGTGTCCTGACGCGTGCCGCACCAGTGCGCGACATCGATCGCC
>JAYTQW010000229.1:0-11086 GCA_043746535.1 Rhodospirillales bacterium | reverse complement strand
AGCGCCGGGAACAGCGCCAGCAGGCTATAGAAGGTGACGCCGGCGGCCTCCGCCAGGATGCGGTCCTTGGACAGGCCGCTGGCGGTCCGCCGCAGGATGTCCTTCCAGTCGGGTGCGGGCAGTTGCAGCGGGGTCGCGGCGCCGGCGCCGGCATCGCCTGACGGACCGGATATCGGCGGATGGGCGGCCATATCCGGCGTGCCGGGCACGGCTGTGGCCGCCGGGCGGGGCTGCCGGCCGATGGCGACCAGCGCGAAGCCACCCAGCGCCAATGCCGTGATCGAGGCCAAGTCGAGCAGGCGCCGGGTCGTGGTAGTTTCGTCACGCGTGGATGTGGCGGCGCGCATGGCCGTTCAGGACTGCGGGTCGCCGGCGAGCCCGTCCGGCTCGCCGGTGTTCCGGTCGCCGCTCTTGATCGCCTGATCCTGCGCCACCCGCTCCGGTCGGGCTGGGCCGGACTTGTCGGGGTTGCCTGGCTTGGTGCTGTGGGTGCCGCCTGGGTCCACGCCCGCGAGCGGGTCGCCGCCGGTGGTCTGGGTCGATGGTCCTGTCATGCGATATCTCCTGTGCCGGAGGTTGCTACGCATGACCACGGCTGCGGATCCGCTGCCGTGGTATCCCAGACCACCACGCAATTTTATGATACGGAGGGCGGTTGGAAGGTATCTATCCGAACCGATCGCTCCCCGCTACAAACGCTCTGGAGCGGAGCGCCTAACGCGCCCGTGCCGCTGTGCAATGGCGACTCCCCGTAACGGTGCGGGGTTGGGAAGGAGAGTTCTATGTCCAAAAGAATGTTGACATTGCTGGCGGGGGCCGCAGCCGTTCTGCTGGCGCCTCTGGTCGCCGTGACCCCGGCGCGCGCCGCCGACAGCGTCGAGGTGCTGCACTGGTGGACCTCCGGCGGCGAGGCGGCTGGTCTCGCCGTGCTGAAATCGACGTTGCAGGAGCAGGGCGTCACCTGGAAGGATGCTCCGGTTGCGGGCGGCGGCGGCAGCGGCGCCATGACCACGCTGAAGGCGCGCATGACCTCCGGCAACCCGCCGACCGCCTCGCAGATGCTGGGCTTCGCGATCACCGACTGGGCCGATGCGGGCGCCCTGGCTGACCTCTCCGCCATCGCCGCCAAGAACAACTGGGACGCCGCCATCCCGAAGGCGCTCCAGGCATTCGCCAAACACAACGGCAAGTGGATCGCCTCGCCGGTGAACATCCACTCGACCAACTGGATCTGGGTGAACAAGGCGGCGATGGACAAGATCGGCGGCCCGTTGCCGACCAACTACGACGAGCTGATCGCCGTGCTCGACAAGGCCAAGGCCATGGGCATCGTGCCGATCGCCCATGGCGGCCAGGCGTGGCAGGAGGCGACCATGTTCGACTCGGTCGTGCTGACCACCGGCGGGGCCGATCTCTACAAGAAGGCGATGATCGACCTCGACCCGACCGCCTTGTCCTCGCCCGCGATGCACACGGCGTTCACCCGCCTGGCGCAGTTGCGCACCTATGTCGACCCGAACTTTCCGGGCCGCGACTGGAACCTCGCCACCAGCATGGTGATCAAGGGCGACGCGCTGATGCAGGTGATGGGCGACTGGGCCAAGGGCGAGTTCGTGAACGCCAAGAAGGTGCCGGGCCAGGATTTCCTGTGCGCGCGCTTCCCGGGCACGCAGGGCACGGTGACGTACAACGCCGACCAGTTCGTGTTCTTCAAGCACGGCTCCGCCCCGCTCGACCCCGGCGCCATCAAGATGGCGACCGATATCGAGGACCCGGCGTTCCAGTCGGCCTTCAACGTCATCAAGGGTTCGGCGCCGGCGCGTACCGACGTGTCCGACGCGGCGTTCGATGCCTGTGGCAAGAAGGCCATCGCCGACATCAAGGAGGCGGTCGCCCACAACACCCTGCTCGGCTCCTCGGCGCAGGGCTATGGCGTGCCGCCGGCGGTGCAGGCCGCGATGGCGGACGTGATCACGCGCGAGTTCAACGGCCAGTTGACGGCCGACCAGGCGTTCGCCGAGTTCCCGAAGGCGATTGCCGCCGCGAAGTAGCCTGTCCGGGCCGGTACGAACCGGCCACTGGTGGAGAGCGGGCGGGCATCGCAGGATGCCCGCCCGTTCGAGCAAATGAGAAAGGGAGACGGCGTTGTCCTCGACCACGATCGATCCGGGTGCGATCCCACGCGAGCGCAGCCGCCGGCTGGACGTGTTGCAGGACTGGTTGCCGCGCATCGTGCTGGCGCCGTCCTTCGCCATCGTGCTGCTGTTCGTCTATGGCTTCATCTTGTGGACGGTGTACCTGTCGTTCACCCATTCGCGGATGATGCCGGACTACACCCTGGTCGGCCTCGACAGCTACTTCCGCCTGTTCGCGCAGCCGAGCTGGTGGATGGCGATGAAGAACATCGCCATCTTCGGCGTGTTCTATGTTGGCATCTGCATCGGTCTCGGTCTGTTGCTGGCGATCCTGCTCGACCAGCGCATCCGGATGGAGGGCGCGCTGCGCACCATCTACCTGTACCCGATGGCGATCTCGTTCATCGTCACCGGCACCGCCTGGAAGTGGTTCCTCAACCCCGGCCTGGGCATCGAGAAGACGATGCACGACTGGGGCTGGGCCAGCTTCCACTTCGACTGGCTGATCAACCCGGACATGGCGATCTACACCGTCGTCATCGCCGGCGCGTGGCAGGCGACCGGGTTCTGCATGGCGATGTTCCTGGCCGGGCTGCGCGGCATCGACGGCGAGGTGCTGAAGGCGGCGCAGATCGACGGCGCGTCGGGCTACCACGTCTATAAGCGCATCATCATCCCGACCCTGCGCCCGGTGTTCCTGTCGGCGTTCATCGTGCTGACGCACATGGCGATCAAGTCGTACGACCTGGTGATCGCGCTGACCGACGGCGGGCCCGGCAACGCCACCGAGTTGCCGTCGACGTTCATGTACTCCTACACCTTCACCCGCGACCAGATGTCGGTGGGTGCGGCGAGCGCGGTCATCATGCTGATGACGGTGGCCGCCATCATCGTGCCGTACCTGTACTCCGAACTGCGGGAGCGCGGCTGATGTCGGGTATCGCCAACCCGCGCCCGATGGGCGGCGGCGCGTTCACCGGCTTCGTGATCTACGCGCTGCTGATCGCCTTCGCCGTGGTGTTCCTGCTGCCGCTGTTCGTGATGGTCATCACCTCGTTCAAGACGCTGGACGAGATCCGCGACGGCAACCTGCTGTCGCTGCCGCGCGACCCGACCATCGCACCCTGGCTGTCGGCCTGGGGCACCGCCTGCATCGGGCTGACCTGCGCCGGCATCAAGGGCTTCTTCGCCAACTCCATCGCCATCGTGGTGCCGGCGGTGGCGATCTCCACCATGATGGGGGCGATGAACGGCTACGTGCTGACCAAGTGGCGCTTCCCCGGCCACAAGATCATCTTCGCGCTGATGCTGTTCGCCTGCTTCATCCCGTTCCAGGCGGTGCTGATCCCGGTGGCCCGCGTGCTCGGCATACTGGGCCTCGGCAACTCGATCTTCGGGCTGATCCTGGTCCACGTGGTCTATGGCCTGGGGTTCACCACGCTGTTCTTCCGCAACTACTACGAGGCGTTCCCGTCCGAGCTGGTGCGCGCGGCGCAGATCGACGGTGCCGGGTTCTTCCAGATCTTCCGCCGCATCCTGCTGCCCGGCTCGGCGCCGATCATCATCGTGACCGTGATCTTCCAGTTCACCAACATCTGGAACGATTTCCTGTTCGGCTCATCGTTCACCTCGGGCAACGGCGTGCCGATGACGGTGGCGCTGAACAACCTGGTCAACACCTCGACCGGGGTGAAGGAATACAATGTCGACATGGCCGCCGCGATCATCGCCGCGTTTCCCACCCTGTTCGTCTATGTCGTCGCCGGGCGCTACTTCGTGCGCGGGCTGATGGCCGGCGCCGTGAAAGGATGACCTTGGACGCTCCGCATGAGGCCGCGCGTGAGGCCACGACCGCGATCCCGGCCCAGGGGCCGTTCCTGGAGATACGCGCGCTGACCAAGCGCTATGGCCGCAGCGAGGTGCTAAAGGGAATCGACCTCGACCTGGAGGAGGGCGGCTTCCTGGTGCTGGTCGGTCCATCCGGCTGCGGCAAGTCGACGCTGCTCAACACCATTGCCGGGCTGGAGGCGATCACCGGCGGCGAGATCCTGATCCAGGGCCAAGTGGTCAACGACCTGCGCCCGTCCCAGCGCGACATCGCCATGGTGTTCCAGTCCTACGCGCTCTACCCGAACATGACGGTGGGCGAGAACATCGCCTTCGGCATGGAGATGCGCGGCGTCGCCAAGCCGGCGCGCGACGAGGCGACCGCGCGCATCGCCAAGATGCTGCAGATCAGCCACCTGCTGTCGCGCCGCCCCGGCCAACTCTCCGGCGGCCAGCGCCAGCGCGTCGCCATGGGCCGGGCGCTGGTGCGCGACCCGCGCGTGTTCCTGTTCGACGAGCCGCTGTCCAACCTGGACGCCAAGCTGCGCGTCGACATGCGCACCGAGATCAAGAAGCTGCACGCCGCCACCGGCAAGACCATCGTCTATGTCACGCACGACCAGATCGAGGCGATGACGCTGGCCACCAAGATCGCCGTGCTGCGCGACGGGGCGCTGGAGCAGGTCGGGACGCCCGCGGAGATCTACAACCGCCCGGCCAACCTGTTCGTCGCCGACTTCATGGGCTCGCCATCGATGAACCTGCTGCCGGCGAAGGTCGTCAGCCACAATGGTGTTGCGATGCTGGAACTGGCGCGTGACGACGAGCCGCCGATCCTGCTGCGGCTGCCGCCCAGCGTCGTGACGACGCGGCTAGAGCCTGGAAGCGAGGTGATCCTCGGCATTCGCCCGGAGGCGATCACCGACCCCGGCGGCGCCGACCGCGCCTCCGTTATGGTGGAGACGGTGGAGGCGCGGGTCGAGGTGGTGGAGCCGGCCGGCTCCGACACCTACGTGGTCACCCATGCCGCCGGCAAGGAGGTGATCGCCCGGATGCGCAACGACGCCGACGTGCGGCCCGGGCAGCGGATACCGTTCGCGTTCGACCTGGCGCGCGCGGTGGTGTTCGATCCGGTGAGCAAGCTGCGGGTGGAGTAGGGGGCTGGCCGGCGTGGTTACGGTCCAGGCGATGCCTGGATCAGTTGCACCGCTTCGGCCGGAGAGCGGATGTCTATGTCCTGATAGCGGGTGATGCTGAGAAGGTGTTGATCGCCCGACACGATCATGTCGGCATCGGCTGCCACGGCGGCAGCAATGACGTGATCGTCGTCTGGATCGGCTACTATGACCGGCACGATTGCGAGCGGGATGACCAGCTCAACTATAGCGGTATAGTCCAGCAACACCTGACGGGCATTCGCATCGACCAGAGCCAGTCGCTTCGCGGCCATAGGTCTGTCCAGCACCTCGACCAATTCCTCGATCAGGGTCGCGCTGGTAAATAGTCGCAAGTCCGAGCGATGCCGAATGCTTTGTAGCAGGTGAAATGGTGTGCCACGCCAGAGTAGTGCGGAAATCAGTACATTGGTGTCCAGCACGATCCGCATCGACGTCAGTCTTCGCCACCCATCTTCCGCCGTGCGCGCCGCTCGGACCGCAGCGTTGTGATGTCGGCAAGAATGTCATCGTCGCTCAACGGCTCGGCCCCAGCATTGTCAAGCGCCGGTGCCAAGGTTAGCAGCCGGTCGAGCGCCGACCGGCGGCGCTCCTTCTGGGTCAAGAAGTCTACGAAATTCTCCACTTCAGCCAATCGGTCTTGCGGCAGCAATCGGATTTTCTCGAGCAGCGCGTGCGCGTCGGACAATGCCGTGATCCTGGGTTAAGAGTACTAGCGATAGTCTGCCGGATTTTGCAGGATATAGGATTTTGCAGGATATAGTATGTACAATCATCGGGCATCATCTGTCTGCGCAAAAGTCAGGAACACCCCATGATCCGCCACATCGTCCTCCTCCGCCTTCGCCCCGAAGTGACCGACGCCGAGATCGGGCCCGTCTTCGCCGAAATCCACGCGCTGCAAGGCGTGCTTCCCGGCCTGCGTACGGTCGCCTCGGGCCGTAGCGAAAGCCCGGAGCAGATGGAGCGTGGCTACCTGCACGGCATGGTGGTGGAGTTCGACGACCGGGCGGCGTTGCACACCTACCTGGAAGACCCGCGCCACTGCGCCGCCGGGGGCAAGCTGGTGGCGGCGGCGCAGGGTGGGCCGGACGGCATCCTGGTGTTCGACCTGCCCGACGTTGCGAAACCGTAGGACGGAGCACCCGCATGGCCATCGATGTCGCCGACCTGCCGCGCCTGATCGTCGCCGCCAAGGCGGCGTTGCGCGCGGCCCTGCCCAACCACGCCGAGATATTCGCCGAGGTCAGCGCCGAATTGACCCGTGAGGCGGACGCGATCGCCGCGCGCCACGCTGCCGGCGACCCGATCGTGCCCAGCGTCGCCTATGCCGATATCGTGGCCGGCCGGGTGCCCGCCGAGCAGGTCGCCGCCATCCACCGGCATGGCTGCGTCGTCGTGCGCGGCGTGTTCCCGCGCGAGCGGGCGGAGCGATGGGACCGCGAGTTGCTCGACTACGTGCAATCCAACGGCTACATCGAGAAATCCAAGGCCAAGGCGGGGCTGGACAAGTATTTCAGCGCGCTGAAAAGCGGTCGCCCGCAGATCTATGGCATCTACTGGTCGCACCCGCAGATCGAGGCGCGTCAGGCCGAGAGCATGACGACGACCCGAAGCTGGCTGAACCGGCTGTGGCAATGGAAATCGGGCGATACCGCGCTGTTCGACCCCGACCTCGACTGCATCTACGCCGACCGCATCCGCCAGCGTGAGCCGGGCGACAGCACGCTTGGCCTGTCGCCGCATGTCGATGGCGGCACCGTGGAGCGCTGGATCGATCCCGGCTTCCGCCATGTGTTCCGCAATGTGTTCAACGGCCACTGGCGCGACTTCGACCCTTGGAATGCCGAGGGCCGCATCGACACCCAGGAAATTCCGTCGCCCGCCGTCTGCCGCATGTTCCGCACCTACCAGGGCTGGACCGCGCTGACCGAGCAGGGGCCGGGAGGCGGCACGCTGCAACTGGTGCCGATGGTCCGCGCGATGATCTACATGCTGCTGCGCCCGTTGCAGGACGACGTGCCGGAAGGCGACCTGTGCGGCGCGCAGGCCGGCCGCGCGCTGCGCCTGCACGAGCAGTGGCACGCGCCGCTGCTGCGCGCCCTGGTGCCGGTGCCGAAGGTGCAACCCGGCGATACCGTGTGGTGGCATCCCGACGTGGTGCATGCGGTCGAGGACCACAACAGCGGGCCGGGCTACAGCAGCGTCATCTACGTCGGCTCGGCGCCCGACTGCGCGAAGAACCGTGCGTTCCTGGCGTTGCAGAGGGCGGCGTTCCTGGCCGGCAGGAGCTCGCCCGATTTCGTGGCGGAGGATTACGAGGTGGATTTCAAGGGGCGCGCGACCGAGGCCGACCTCACCGCCCTGGGCCGCCGTCAGATGGGGTTCGCGGCCCACTGAGGAAGCGCCCCCCGATGAAGCGTCCTGTGACAAAGCGCCGGTCCAGCCAGTCCTTCCAGCGCCACACCCAGCCGCCCGACACAACCAGCCCGCCGCGCGTCCCGATCGCGTGGCGGGTGCCGGTGGACAACAGCAGCAGTGTGTTCCGTTGTGGCCGGAACGCCCGCAACGGCCTGCCGGCGAGGCTGCGGTGGATGTTGGCCGCCAGCACCGGCGCCGCGCGGACCGCATAGACGCCGGACTTGGCAATCTCGTTCGGCTGCGGCGACGCGCAGTCTCCGGCGGCGAACACGCAGTCCGATCCGCCCACGCGCAGGTGGGCGTCGGTGGCCAGGAAGCCGCCGGAGTCCAGATCCAGCCCGGATTGCCGCAGCCAAGGCGCGGGCGCCACCGCCGTTGCCCACAAGATCTCGTCGGCGTCGACCACGGCGCCGTCCGACAGGCACAGCCGCCCCGGAGCCACCGCCACCACGTCGCCCCAATGCCGCTCCACGCCACGTTCGGTCAGGACAGCCGCGACGCGCGCGCGAAAGCCATGCGGCAACCCTGGCAGCAACGGCCCCATCAGCGACAGCCGCACGGCATCGCCCAACTCCCGCCGCAGCACGACCGACAGCGCCAGCATCAGTTCGGTGCCGCCCGCGCCCGCGCCCACCACGGCCACATGCCCGCCGCGACGCTCACGCAGCCGTTGCCGCAGGGCCGCGACGGCCCGTGGCAGGCCGGCGACCGGCCGCACCGCGATGGCGCCATCCGGGGCGCCTGGCGCCGCGCCGATGTCGAGCGACAGCAGGTCGTAGCGTTCCGGCGGCCCATCGCCGCACAGCACCAGCCGCGCGCCGGAGTCGATGCCGACCGCCACGGTCCGCCGCCATGCGGCCCCGGCGGCGTGGAGCAGCGGCATCAGCGCGATCCGCGCCTGCTCCGGCCGGTACAGCCCGGCGACCACCCCCGGCACCATGCCGGAGTAGGTCGTGGCCGGGTCGGGGCTGATGACGGTGATCCGCGCCCCGGCCAGCCGTCGCCGGGCGAAGCGCCGCAGCACCCCAACATGGACATGGCCGGCGCCGACCAGAACGAGGTGCCTGGGAACGGTGGTCACGACCGGCGGCGGCGCTTCTGTCCGGGCATGGCGGCCGGGGCGCGTCCCTTCTGGCCCAACCCGTCCGCCAGTGCGGCAAGACCTTCGAGCAGCGCCGGCAGCAACGCCTCCTCGTCCAGATCGTCGAACAGCCCGTCGCGCAGGGCATCGCCATAGAGCGTCGCGGCCAGCGAGTGCCGGAACGGCGCCCGTCCGCTGCTCGCCTGGGTCTGCACGCATAGCTGGATCGTCTCCGCATCGGGCTGCACGATGATGCCGAATGCCGCGTGGAACGGCCCGGCGTCGAACAGGCGCGCGCCGAACACCATGTCCTCCGGCATGGATGCCTCCATGCCCTCGTCCATGATCCAGAGGCGACGCTCGCGCTCGAGCAGGTCGCGCAGCCAGACTCCCGCCGCAGCGTGCTGGCCCTCACAGCGGAACAGCGAAAACCAGGATGCGCCCATACGCTCGGCCAAGGCCCGCTCGGGCGCGTCGAGCGGCTCCGCCGGTGCCGACAGGAAACGCTCGTAGGCGCGTCGGCCGCGCTGGTTCGGCTCGAACAGGGCAATGTCGCTCATCATGTTGAGCGCCTCACCGTCCTCGTCCGCCATGATGCCCTCCTCGGACCAGATGCCGAGCTGCTTGGCGGCCCGCATCTGGTCCGCCCGGCCGCATGCGCGAACGGCGATGCCGAGCACATGGCGGATCGACACGCGAATGGGACGATACAGGGCCAATGCTTCGTCGCGGGTCATGGTCATGCTCCCGGCGTTGGAACGATCAGAACATCTCCGGCGTGATGACGTTCTGCGGCGCATTGGCCAACAGGACGGCGGCCATGGTCTCGCAGGCCTTGCGGCGGATGTCGGCCCAGGCCTGCGGCGAGTGGAACGCGCTGTGCGGCGTCACCACCAGGCGGCCTTCCAGCCACGCCTCGCGGGCGCGGTAGGCGCGCAGCAGCTCCGGCAACGGCGCCACCGGCGGCTCGACCGGGACCACGTCCAGCCCCGCCCCGGCCAAGTGGCCGCTGTGCAGCGCGTCCGCGAGCGCATCGAGATCGACGATCGGGCCGCGCGCGGTGTTGACCAGCACGGCGTCCGGCGGCAGCAGCGCCAGCTCCCGCGCGCCGATCAGCCCGCGCGTGGCCGGCGTCAGCGGCGCGTGCAGGCTCAGCACATCGGAGCGGGCCAGCAGCGCGTCGAGGCTGGCGCAACGGGTGATGCCCAGCGCGCGGTCGACGCCATTGGCGAGGTTGGGGTCGTGGAAGGCGACATCGAAGCCGAGCGCCTTGGCGCGCAGCGCCACCGCCGTGCCGATGCGGCCCAGCCCCACGATGCCGAAGCGTTGCACGCCGAGGCGGCGGACCAGCGGCGACTCGATCACCTGCCAGGCGGCGTCGGGCATCCGCTGCGCCTCGTGATACAGGAACAGGCCACGGCGCAGGCCAAGCGCCAGGGCGATGGCGTGGTCGGCCACCTCGGTGGTGCCATAGTCGGGCACGTTGCACACGGTCACGCCGCGCAGAGCCAATGCGGCCCGGTCGAGCCGGTCATAGCCCACGCCCATGCGCACCACGGCGCGCAGGCGCGGGAAGCGGGCGAGGTCGGCGGCGGTGAGGAAGTGGCGGAAGATCATCAGGCCATCGGCGGCGGCGCAATCGGCATCGGACAGGTCTTCGACGCTGTCCGGCTCGCGCCCGCCGCCGCGTTTGGGCATGATGATGCGGACATCGGGCCCGAACACCTCCCGCTCCACCGTCTCGTCGACATACATGGCGTCGGCGTAGAGGATGGTGACAGTCATGGGTTTGCGGTATCCGGCTTGCTTTTGCTGAACCTGTCCCTTGCCTAGCAACCGAAGGAGCGGCTGTCCATGAACGGCGCCGAAAGCTTGGTCCACACGCTGCTGGCCAGCGGCGTCGACACCTGCTTCGCCAATCCCGGCACCAGCGAGATGCACTTCGTCGCCGCGTTGGACCGCATCCAGGGCATGCGCTGCGTGCTGGGGCTGTTCGAGGGCGTGGTGACGGGAGCCGCCGACGGCTATGCCCGCATGGCCGACAAGCCCGCGGCGACGTTGCTGCATTGCGGCCCCGGCCTGGCCAACGGCCTCGCCAATCTGCACAACGCGCGCCGCGCCCGCAGCCCGATCGTCAACTGCGTCGGCGACCAGGCCACGCAGCACCGTCCGCTCGATGCGCCGCTGACCGCCGACACCGAGGGGTTTGCCCGCGCCGTCTCCGCCTGGGTGCGCACGGCGAGCGCTGCGGCCTCGGTCGGGGCGGATGCGGCGGCGGCGGCGCAGGCGGCGCGCACCTCGCCGGGCCAGATCGCGACACTGATCCTGCCGTCCGATACCTGCTGGACCGATGGCGGCGTGGTGGCGGCGCCGCTGCCGGTGCCGAAGCCGCCGCTGGTGACGCCGCACCTGATCGAGCAGGCGGCGGCGCTGTTGCGGCGGGAGCG
>JAYTQW010000228.1:0-2627 GCA_043746535.1 Rhodospirillales bacterium | reverse complement strand
GCGGCGAGGCCCTTGGTGCGCAGCCAGTCGATCGCGCCCTCCATCTCGCCGCCGGACTCCACCAGCGCCCGCTTGCAGTCCATCATGCCCGCGCCGGTCCGCTCACGCAGATCCTTGACGAGGGCGGGGGTGACGTCGGGCATCGCGGCTCTCCTCTGTAAAGGGCTGGCTTATTGCGCGGGAACGGCGGCCGCGACCGGCTCCGGCGCGGGCGGCTCGTCCGGCATGGCCAGCGCGGGCACCTCCTCCGACGCGCCCAGGTCGCGCCCGCTGGCGATCATCTCGGCGCTGATGCCGTCCAGCACCGCGCCGGCCACCAGGTCGCAATACATGGTGATCGCGCGGATGGCGTCGTCGTTGCCGGGGATCGGGAAGGTAACGCCGGTCGGGTCGGAGTTGCTGTCCAGGATGGCGACGACCGGGATGCCGAGCTTCACCGCCTCCTCGACCGCCAGCTTCTCCTTGTTGGTGTCGATGATGAACAGGATGTCCGGCAGGCCGCCCATCTCCTTGATGCCGCCCAGCGCCCGCTCCAGCTTCTCGCGGTCGCGGGTGATGTCGAGCACCTCCTTCTTGGTCAGGCCCTGGATGTCGCCGGCCAGCATCTCGTCGATCTTGCGCAGCCGCTTGATGCTGCCGGTGATGGTCTTCCAGTTGGTCAGCATGCCGCCGAGCCAGCGGTGGTTGACGTAGTACTGGCCGGAGCGGTTGGCCGCCTCGGCGACGTACTCGGCGGCGGCGCGCTTGGTGCCGACGAACAGCACGCGGCCACCGGCGGCGGTGACGTCGCGGATGGCGCGCAGCGCGCGGTCGAGCAGCGGCACCGTCTGTTGCAGGTCGATGATGTGGACCTGGTTGCGGATGCCGAACAGGTACGACGCCATGCGCGGATTCCAGCGCCGCGTGTGGTGGCCGAAATGGACGCCGGCCTCAAGCAGTTGACGCATGGTGAAATCGGGCATCGCCATCGGCGTGCTCCTTTCCTGAATCCGGTTGAACCTCCGCGGGGCCTCGTCTTGCGACACCGGCTTCTGACCCATCAGGATCGGAGGGCGCCCCGCGTGTGAATTACCGCCGGGACGGCCCCGTCGGCGAGCGGGGATATGCCGCAGCCCGCGTCGGAACGCAAGCGCCGGCGTGACAGGCGATCAACGCACCCGCACCGCGACCCTCGCCGCCAGGCCGTCGGCGTCCAGCACGGTGACGCGGTAGAAGCCGGGCGCGGGGGGCAGCCACGCCGCCTCCCGCCGGGCTGGGCTGGCCACAGGCAGCGGCGCGCCGTCGACCAGGAAGGTCAGCGGCCGGCGCCCGCCCATGGCCCGCAGCACCACCGGACCGTCGCCCGACAGCACCGCGTTCGGCGGCGGGAACAGCAGCTTCACGGCATCGGCGCCGGCGGTCACGGCGGCGGCGTGCGGCGGCTGCTCGGCGGGCGAGGCCGGGCGAGGCTGGCGCGGCAGCAACGCGAACACCCGCTCCAGCAGCGGCAGAGCGAGGCTGCGCCCGGTGGCGCCCGGCAACGGCGTGCCGTCGGGACGCCCGATCCACACCACCGCCACGTGCCGCGCGTCGAAGCCGCCCGCCCAGGCGTCGCGCCCGCCCCAACTGGTGCCGGTCTTCCAGGCGATCCCGGTCATGCCGAAATCGGGGAAACGCTGGGTCAGCACCGCCGCCACCTGGGCGGCGGCGCGTGGCGTCAGCAACGGCCGCGACGGCGGCCGGTCGTCGGCCAGCAGCCGCAGCCGCGCCACCTGGCCGTCGCTGGCGAGGCCGGCATACAGCGCAGCGAGGTCGCGCAGCGTGATCCCGGCGCCGCCCAGCGCCAGCGGCAGCGACGGATCGGCGCCGGGCGGCAGCCGCAGGCCGATGCCGGCGGCGCGCAACCGGGCGGCGAAGCGCACCGCGCCGACCTGGTTCAGCAGCGCCACGGCGGGCAGGTTGAGCGAGCGGCGCAGCGCCTCGGCGGCGGTGACGTTGCCGGCGAAGCTGCGGTCGAAATCCTCCGGCGCGTACGCCCCGAACCGGCGCGGCAGGTCGTCGACCATGGTGTCCGGGCCAGCGATCCCATCGGCGAACGCCATCGCGTAGAGGAATGGCTTCAGCGCGGAACCCGGCGAGCGGACGGCCCGGGTCAGGTCCATCGCCCCGGCGCGCCCGCCGCCCGCCGCGCCGCCGCCCGACACCAGGGCGACCACGCTGCGGTCGCGTATGTCGGCGACCAGCATGGCGAGCGACGCGCGCTCCGGCAGCGTGCCGATCCGCGTGTCCGCCAGCCGCTCCAGCGCCGATTGCAGCGGCAGGTCGAGCGTGGTCGCAAGCCTGGGGCCGCCAATGCCGGCCAGCATCCGCGCCGCGTGCCGTGGCATCGCGGTGCGCTGGCCGGGCAGCGGCGGCATCTCGCCGATCCAGCCGGCCGCGCGCAGGATGCGGTCGCGCAATGCCCGCGCGCGGCCGGGATGGCGGTCGGGGCGCAGGGCTTCCGGCCGGCGCGGGATCGCCACCAGCAGCGCGGCCTGGGCCGGGTCGATGGCGCCGGCGTCGACGCCGAACCAGGCCAGCGCGCCCGCCTGCGCGCCCTCCAGGTTGCCGCCGTACGGCGCCAGGCTCAGCCACATGCCGAGGATCTG
>JAYTQW010000227.1:0-4599 GCA_043746535.1 Rhodospirillales bacterium | reverse complement strand
ATCGGCGCGACCGGGCTGGCCACCGCCGCCGGCCGGCTGGCCCTCGGTCAGATCGCCGCGATGGAGTCGCGCTACACCAGCAACACCCTGCTCATGCTGCTTTGCACGCTGTTGTTCCTGGCCATCAACCTGCGCGCGCGCTTCTGGCGTGGCGCCACGATGGGCGCGCTGGTCGCCAGCAGCCTGGTGCTGGCCGGCTTGCAGGCGCGCGCCCTCCGCCCCGACCGCGACGTGCTGTTCGAGCGCCTGGAGGCCGGGGCCGCGCTGCGGGCGGGCGTCTACGACCACGCCTACACCGTCCCGGTCTATCCCAAGGCCAAGCGGATCCGCTACCTGGCCGATGAGTCGACACCGCTGCGCCTCAGCATCTTCCGGCGCAACGTGCCGAGGCTGCCCGACCCGCCCGCCCATCTGGCCGCGTCGGCCGCCTGTGCCGGCGCGATCGACGAAATCCAGGCGACCGCGACGCCGGGGACGTGGATGGCCCATGGCTGGATCTATGATGCCGCCGCCGCCATGGTCCCGAGCGGGGTATGGTTCGCCGACATGGCGGGCAACGCCATCGGCAATGGCGTGGTCGGCGCGAAGCGGCTCGACGTTGCCAATCTGCTGCACTTGCCCGGCCAGCGGCTTGGCTGGACAGGCTTCCTGAAACTACCCGCGGGCGAGGCTTTCCGCGTCTTCGGCGCCGATGGGAGGCGTGTAGCGTGCGCGGTGCCGATGGCGGCAGTCGTGCCGACAGTCACCATCCATGCCGAAGACCCAGTTGACTCCGAGGATCTAATCAAACTCACGGTCGCCTCGGCGACCGGGTTCGCCGCAAATGCCATTCCGCCGAACCTGCTGGCCGGCGCGCCGCCGGGCATCCAAGGCTCCTACATCCAGGCCGACCAGACCACCGGCGCCATCACGCTGCGACCCGCGCAGCCGCAGCCAGCCATGCGGTTCCGCTACGTGACCGGGCCGAATGCGGGCAATCAGGGACTTAGCGTGACCCTCGACGACGGCACCAGCCTCGCGTTTTCTCTGCCGGGGACAAGCCAGGCCTGGCAGACCCTCATCATCGATGCGCAGGCCAATCCGCACCGGATCGCCACAGTCACCGTGGAGGATCGAGGCTCCGGCTGGGGGGAATGGTCGGCCGTGTCGACCCCCTGAGCGGCATCGAGCGGGCCGCCATCAACCGGCTGACTTGCTGCCCAACAGCACCGCCCGGTTCGTCATGCATCGCACGGTGACACCCTGCCGGTCCATGTCGATGGCGACAGTGAAGCTCCCGGTCAGTCCGGCGACATCGAGCATTGCGTCGTAGCCGGTCTCGATCATCTCGGGGTGGTGGAACGCGTCGGCCACATCCGGGCGCGGCATACGCCGCACCGCCGCCGAATACGATATTCCGCCAGCGCCGACCAGCGTGACGCGCATCGCCTCCGCCGCGATGCCCTTGGCCGCCGCGATGGCGCTCCAACCGCGCAGCCGGAGGATGCCTTTGATCTGGGGGGCGGCCATCTCGTCGACGGCGCATTCCCCGCCCGCGCTCGCCACGGCCGAATCATCGGCCGGTGTCAGGGTGGAGACCAGCAGCGCCCGCGCCGCCGGTTGCGGTGGCGGCAGGAATGGCCGCAGCGTCACGCCGTAATGCGACGGCCACAGCACCCGCGTGCCCGAACTGCCGGCAATCGCCATCGCCACCGGCGCGGAGGCGACCGTCGCAAGCACATGGGGCGGCGTCGCTAGGCCGATGAAGCCCTGCACGTCGACGATGGTGGGCGACAGCACGAAGCCGGTCTCGCCCATGCTCGCCACATAGCGGAACTGGCGCACCGAGCCGTCCGCATACCTCAGCGACATGGTCAGGGTGGACGACTTCAGCAGGAAGTTCGCCATCGAACCCAGCCAGGTCGGGCGCAGCGCGATCTCCGCCCAGAGCGGCTGGCCGGGCGGCAGCGGCAGCCACTCGCCCATCGCCGGCGACGCCCGCACGATCGGCGCCGTCGCATCGGGTTGGGCAATGTCGGCCACCGCGCCGCCATCGTCGCGCCGGCGCAGCACGGCATAGCCCGCCTGTAGCGAGTCGATCCTGTACCGCCGCAACAGCACCGGCCAGCTCGGCGCATCCTCCAGCGCCGGCAGCCTGTCGTCGATGGCACCGATGCGCAGCAGCACCGTATCCGGCGCGGCGGGCCCCAGCAGATGCGCGGCGTTGGCCCGTGCCAGCGCCGGCGTGTAGGCGGAATAGCTCTGGACGACCGGACGCGGCGCCCAGGCGAGGCCGTATGCCAATGCCAGCGTCTGCTCCAACGGGTAGACGTCGACGCTGCCGAAACTCGCCGCGTCCTGGAACGGCACGCGCTGGCGAATGCGGCCGAGCGCCGCCTGGTAGTCCCGTCCCAGTGCCGCGCGGTCGAACAGCCGGCGCGCGAGGTCACGGCCAGCGCCTGTGAAGTCGCGGTGGAAACCAGGCACGCGCGGGGGGCCGCCGCCCCCGGCCATCGGGAACGCGACCGCGCCCCAGCAGGCCAGCGAGAGCAGCAGCGCGCCTGCCGCAGCCTCGAACCGCAACTCGAACACCACCAGCCAGCCGAGGATGCCGAGCACGCCAGCGGAGATCGCTATGTGCCGGTCCTGGCGAACCACGCCCGACTTGAAGGCGATGAACGACAGCAACGCCAAGCCGAGCATCAGGCCGATTCCGGCGCCGCCTGCCCGCCTGCAAACCCCAAGGGCGACGATGCACAGCAACGCCAGCGACCCGAACCCGATCGCCACCGGCTGGTACAGCGGACCGCCGATGGCCATGGCCTCGCTGTAGCCGGAGATGATCGGGGCCTGCGCCATGAAGTAGCCGGGCAGCGCGGACACGGGCTGGCCGATCAGCCACCACCAGCCGACCAGGCCGGCGACAAAGACGACCAACTCGGCCGTGGCCAGCCGGTACGCGCGCCGCCACGCCAGCATGGCGAACACGACCGCCACCTCGCCGAACGCGGCCATGCCGAACGTGCCCTTGACCAGCGGCAACAGCGACTGCGCCAGGACCAGCAGCATGAATGCTGCCAGCGCGACCGGTTCATGCGTCAGCCGGCTGGGATGAGGCGCTTTCACCGTCAGGCGGAAGCCGACCAGCAGCAAGGCCGCCGGCAGCACCAGCAGCAGCGCATCGTACGACCGGACCAGCAACATGAACACCGGCACCGCCACGACGATCGCGCGCAACATGCCGCGCGCAAGGCACAGCAGGCCGCCGGCCATAGCGAGCGCCAGCACCAGCGATCCCGCGAACAGGCGCTGATCGATGGTGGGATCGTACTCGCCGGTGAAGATGCCGGCATAGGGGCCGAAGGTGAAGATCAGGTCGCGGCCGAACACCATATGACTGGCCGCCGCCCGGTTCATCGCCCAATACCAGCCACTCTCCAGCCCGAGCATAGGGTAGGACAGGTTCGGCATCGCATAGACGACCAGGCAGCCCAGCGTGACCAATGCCGCGATGGTCAGGCCCGGCCACGGCCAGCGGCGGTATTCGACGTCCATCAAGGCCCACTCCAGCAATCCCGCCCCTGCACTTGCACACGGGGGCGGAACTGGCAAACCTCAGACGAAGGCGGTGGCCTGCACGCCGTGGATGCCGAGGAAGGTGATGGTGGTGCGGTCGGACAATGTCACCGTGGTCGCCGAGCCGGCCAGTTGCTCGCTGGCATAGGCGGCGGCGTCGGCTCCGGCGCCGTAGTTGTCGAGATACACCTGATCGCTGCCGGCCAGCCAGTCGGTGATGGTGACATGGCCGCCCGCGCCGCCATCGGCGAACACGAACAGGTCGCTGCCACCGCCGCCCGTCAGCGTGGCGTCGCCCCGGCCGGCGACGATCTGGTCGTTGCCGCCGCTGCCCAGGATGGTGTCGGCGCCACCGCCGGCAAACAGCTCGTTGCCGGCATTGGCGTGGGAGGCGTCGATCAGTTCCGCGCCCGGCCCGCCGACGATCACGTTGCTGACGCCGTTGGTCACGCGGATGCTGTCGCCGTTGCCGCCGCCATACGCCGTGGTCTGGCCCAGCCCGCTCACGTTGATCCGGTTGCCGCCGCCGCTGCCGCCGACGAACAGGCCAAAGCCGGTGACCGTCTCGCTGCCGGTCGCGCCGACGACGGTGGCGGCCCCGCTGGTAGCGGTGTACAACAGGTGGTCGCGCTGGTTGCCGAACACCAGCATGGCGCCGCTGCCGCCGTTCAGCGTGGCGTTGCCGGCGACGATGGTGTCGGTGCCGACAGCCCCCCCCAGCACATGCAGGCTGCCGCCGCCGGAGAACACCAGGTCGCCAGCCGTGGGTGTCCGCGTCTGGTCGTCCAGCGTCATACCGCCGCCGCCGGCCACCACCGTGTCGCTGCCGCTGGAAATGACGCTGCTGACGCCGCCGCCCCCGAACACCAGGTCGCCGGTGCCCTGCAACACGGCGGTGGCGCTGCCTTGGAAGGAGACTGTGTCGGCGCCGCCGCTGAACACCAGCTCGGAGATGGCGGTCAGCGTATCGTTGAGGCCGGAGAACGTCGCCACCGTCTCGGCGCCGGCATTGCCGAACTGGCCGTAGAACACCCCGCCGGCGGT
>JAYTQW010000226.1:0-3339 GCA_043746535.1 Rhodospirillales bacterium | reverse complement strand
GACAGCGTCTCCACCGCCTGGTTGATGTTCTGGATGGTGAGCAGCCCCAGCGAGGAGAGTTGCCGCCGCGCCTGGCGCTGCATCTCGGCGCGGTCCAGGCAGCCGAACACCCTGCCGAACACGTCCTTGCGGCGGATCTCGCGGCCCAGGAACAGGTTGTCGGCGATGCTCAGCGCCGGCGAGACGGCGAGGTTCTGGAACACCGTCTCGATGCCGGCGTCGCGCGCCTCCAGTGGCGAGCGGAACACCACGCGCTCGCCGCCCATGCGGATTTCGCCCTCGTCCGGCAGCATGGCCCCGGCCAGCACCTTGATGAGCGAGGACTTGCCGGCGCCGTTGTCGCCGATCACCGCCAGGATCTCGCCCGGCAGCAGCTCGAAATCGGCGTGGTCGAGCGCGGTGACGCGCCCGAAACGCTTGACCACGCCGCGCGCCTCCATCACCGGCACGATCCGGGTGGCGGGAGCGATGTCCTGCAAGGTGGTGCTCATGCCGATGCCTGCCTGATCCACTGGTCGATCGCGACCGCCGTGATGATGAGCAAGCCCACCGTGAACTCCTGCCACAGCACGTCCACGCCGGCGAGTGCCAGGCCGTTGCGGAACACGCCGACGATCAGCGCGCCGAGCAGAGTGCCCCAGATCGAGCCGCGCCCGCCGAACAGGCTGGTGCCGCCGATCACCACGGCGGTGATGCTGTCGAGGTTGGAGGTGTAGCCGGATTGCGGGCTGATGGCGCCGGTGCGCCCGATCAGCACCCAGCCGGCGATGGAGCAGATCAGCCCGGACAGCGCATACACGCCCAGCAGCGTGCGGGTGGTGCGGATGCCGGCCAGCCGGGCCGAGGAGGGATCGTCGCCGGTCGCCTTGATGTGGGTGCCGAACGCGGTCCAGTTCAGCAAGTACCAGGCCACCAGCGTCAGCAGGATCATCAGAATCGAGCCGTAGGTGATCTGCGCGCCGGCGATGTCGACGGCATGGCCGGTCCATTGCAGGAACGGCGCCGTCTGGTCGATGTCGGTGGAGCGGATGGTCTCGCTGTCCGAATACCACAGCACCAGCGCGAAATAGACGCTCCATGTGCCCAGCGTGGCGATGAACGGCGGCATCCTGAACAGGGTGATGAGCGCGCCGTTGACGCCGCCGGCGAGCAGCCCGATCAGCAGCCCGGCGGGGAAGGCGACGATGACCGGCAGGCCGTGGGTGACCGCGAGCCGGCCCATCACCACCGAGGCCAGCACCATGATGGCGCCGACCGACAGGTCGATGCCGGCGGTGAACACGATCAGCGTCTGGGCGATGCCGACGGTGCCGATGATGGTGACCTGTTGCAGGATCAGCGACAGGTTGAACGGCGCGAAGAACCGGCGGCCGACCACGAAGCTGAACAGCACGACGCTCAGCAGCAGGATGAAGGCGGGGATGATGGTCGGGCTGCCGTGCAGCAGGTGGTGCAGCCGTTTCATCGGCGAGTCGCGGCCATCCTCGATGGAGGCGTGCGACGCCTCTCCGGCTGGCAAGGCTGCCTCGAATTCCTGCATTTGCGCCTCGGTCAACGGTATTGGGGCGTGGCGGCGGCCGGGCGCGAACCCGGCCACCGTCCAGTCAGGTATGCATTAGCCCCAGCACTTCTTCAGCGCCTCGGTGGTGTCGATCGACGGCACGCCCGCGACCGGATGGTCGGTCACCAGCGTCGCCCCGGTGTCGATGAAGCCGGCTTTCGGCATCACGGGCTTGGTGCCGTTCTTGGCGAAGGCGGCCACCGCCTCCACGCCGCGCGCCGCCATCAGCAGCGGGAACTGCATCGAGGTGGCGCCGATGATGCCGGCCTTGACGTTCTTCACGCCCGGGCAGCCGCCGTCGATGGAGACGATGAGCACCTTCTTCTGCACGCCGACCGCCTTGAGCGCCTGGTAGGCGCCGGCGGCGGCCGGCTCGTTGATGGTATAGACCAGGTTCACGTTGGGCGACTTCTGCAACAGGTTCTCCATCGCCTTGCGGCCACCCTCCTCGGCGCCGGCGGTCACGTCATGGCCGATCACGCGCGGGTCGCTCTCGCTGCCGTTCTTGGTCAGGTCCGAGTACTTGATGCCGAAGCCGTCCAGGAAGCCATGGTCGCGCAGGTAGTCCACTGTGACCGGGCTGACCGTCAGGTCGAGCATGGCGATCTTGGCGTCGGCTGCGCGGGCGCCGAGCGTGCCCTTCGCCCATTGGCCGATCAACTGGCCGGCCTTGAAGTTGTCGGTGGCGAAGGTCGCGTCGGCGGCGGTGATCGGGTCGAGCGGGGTGTCGAGCGTGATCACCAGCAGGCCGGCGTCGCGCGCCTTCTTCACCGTCGGCACGATGGCGCGGCTGTCGCTGGGGACGATCATGAAGCCCTTGGCGCCGGCCGAGATCAGGCTCTCGACCGCCGCGACCTGAGCCTCGTTGTCGCCGTCGTACTTGCCGGCGAACGAGCGCAGCTCGAAGCCGAGTTCCTTGGCCTTGGCGGCGGCGCCCTCCTTCATCTTGACGAAGAACGGGTTGGTGTTGGTCTTGGTGATGAGGCCGACGATCTCGGCGGCCTGCGCCGGGATCGCGGCGGCGAAGGCCAAGGCGACGATGCCGGCCACAGAGGCTGTGAGCAGGCGAGACTTGTTGGTCATGCTGTTCTCCCGATTAAGCCGTTTTTGTTGAGCCTGGTCTTCCGCGCCTTGGACGGCTGTATGATCCATAGCGGAAAACCTGGTGTCGTGGCGAGTGGGTCAAATGGCGAAAGCATAATTGCCTCCCGGCGGCTGCGGCGCGGCAGGAGGCGGGCGGCGGACAGGCCGAAATGCAGGAACAGCGGCAGCGTCGCCGCCCTCAACGCCCTAGCCATCGTTTGAACGTCGGCCAGGGCGCCCATGCCGATGCGTGAAAACGCAGGTGCCGCATCAGCGCGTTCAGGCTGGCGCGGCTGAGCGAGGCAACGACTTTCCAGGCAGGCCAGGCAAGCAGTTCTTTTTTGCAAAAAAGAACCAAAAAACTCTGAATGATTAGACAATATATTTTGATAACGTAATGTTATAGGCGTGCGTAGGCCCGCTCACGCCAGGGCTTTGCTGAAGGCGGGCACGCGGGGTCGGGCGCGACGCCTGGGCGGTGGCCGCGAGGAGGGCAGCGGTTCCGGTGCCAGCGGCGCTGCCGCGCGCGCCTGCGGAGCAGGCGGCGCCAGGGCAGGCGATGGCGGCGGGTCGGGCGGTGGCAGTGAGTCGGGCGTTGGCTTGGGTGGCCGGTCCGGTCGCTGGAACAGCGCCGGCGGGAAGCCCGGCCCGGCCTCGATGCCCAGCATCCGGCACAGCGGGCGCAGGATGCGCCC
>JAYTQW010000225.1:0-3650 GCA_043746535.1 Rhodospirillales bacterium | reverse complement strand
CTGATCCCCGCCGGCACCGGCGCCATCATGAGCAAGATGCGGGCGCTGGCGGCCAGCCGCGACACGCCGCGCAGCGTGCGGATGGAGACGCCGGCGTTGACGGCGCAAGAGGCGGCCGAGTAGCCGCTGGCTTCTTCGAGTATAGTTGGAAGGCCGGCAATGCTCGTATTGCCGGCCTTCTGCTTTTCCGGGCCGCGTCCATCCTGGCTTGTGTCAGGGCGCTTGACTCACGGAGCCGTGGCCCGTAGGTATCGCGCCTCTCGGATGCCCCGCGCCGGTCGTGAGGCAGTCAGAAGTTGCAAGGCACCGAAGCGTGTGGCGCCGCGACCCTAGCTGGATTTCGGCTGGACCAGTCGCTAAGGCCATAGGCTGGTCAGACCCGCAGCGTGGGGATATCCCACCGCCTGCGGGACGTGTGTATGGATGACGTGCCTGATGCTTCCAGTTACGGATCGAAAGAGGGTCTATGCCGACCATCAACCAGTTGATTGCCAACGGACGCGAGCCTGCACCGAAGCGTAACAAGGTGCCCGCTCTCGAAGGCTGCCCGCAGAAGCGCGGCGTCTGCACGCGCGTCTATACGACGACGCCGAAGAAGCCGAACTCGGCGCTGCGCAAGGTTGCCAAGGTGCGCCTGACCAACGGCTATGAAGTCGTCAGCTACATTCCGGGCGAGGGCCACAACCTGCAGGAGCACAGCGTCGTGCTGATCCGTGGCGGGCGCGTGAAGGACCTTCCCGGCGTGCGCTACCATATCCTGCGCGGTGTGCTGGATACCCAAGGCCTGCCCAAGCGCCGTCAGCGTCGTTCGCTGTATGGCGCCAAGCGGCCGAAGTAAGGAGACCGGGAATGAGCCGCCGCCGCCGCGCCGTGAAGCGCGAAATCCTGCCGGACGCCAAGTTCGGCGACGTGGTCATCACGCGCTTCATGAATGCGCTGATGTACGACGGCAAGAAGTCCGCCGCCGAGGGCATCGTCTATGGCGCCCTCGACGTCATGAAGAAGCGCGGCGGCAAGGAAGCCGATCCGGTCCGCATGTTCCACGAGGCGCTGGACAATGTGAAGCCGGCCGTAGAAGTGCGCAGCCGCCGTGTCGGTGGCGCCACCTACCAGGTGCCGGTCGAAGTCCGCACCGAGCGCCGCCAGGCTCTGGCGATCCGCTGGATCATCGACAGCGCCCGCAAGCGTGGCGAGCACACGATGGAAGACCGGCTGTCCAACGAGTTGCTGGACGCCGTCAACAACCGTGGCTCCGCCGTGAAGAAGCGCGAAGACACGCATCGCATGGCTGAAGCCAACAAGGCCTTCAGCCACTACCGCTGGTAAATCTGGCGCTGGTAAGCCTGAACCTCACCCCTGATCGCGACGGGCACGGAGAACGACGATGGGTAAAGCTAAATTCGAGCGTAACAAGCCGCACTGCAACATCGGCACGATCGGCCACGTCGATCATGGCAAGACATCGCTGACCGCCGCGATCACCAAGATCCTGGCGAAGTCTGGTGGCGCCACGTACACGGCCTATGACCAGATTGACAAGGCTCCCGAGGAGCGCGCGCGCGGCATCACCATTTCGACCGCGCATGTCGAGTATGAGACCAAGAACCGCCACTACGCCCATGTCGATTGCCCGGGCCACGCCGACTACGTGAAGAACATGATCACGGGCGCGGCGCAGATGGACGGCGCCATCCTGGTGGTGTCCGCCAATGACGGCCCGATGCCGCAGACGCGCGAGCACATCCTGCTCGCACGGCAAGTCGGTGTGCCGGCGCTGGTGGTGTTCCTGAACAAGTGCGACATCGCCGACCCCGACCTGCTGGAACTGGTCGAGATGGAGGTGCGCGAGCTGCTTACCTCCTACCAGTTCCCCGGCGACGACATTCCTATCATCCACGGCTCGGCAACCTGCGCGCTGAACGACACCAACCCGGTGCTGGGCGAAGAGGCCATCATCAAGCTGATGGCCGCCGTCGACGCCTACATCCCGCAGCCGGAGCGGCCGAAGGACAAGCCGTTCCTGATGCCCATCGAGGACGTGTTCTCGATCTCCGGCCGTGGCACCGTGGTCACTGGCCGCATCGAGCGCGGCATCGTCAAGGTCGGCGAGGAAGTCGAGATCGTCGGCCTCAAGGACACCGTGAAGACCATCGTCACCGGCGTCGAGATGTTCCGCAAGCTCCTCGACCAGGGCGAGGCCGGCGACAACGTCGGCGCGCTGCTGCGTGGCACCAAGCGTGAGGATGTCGAGCGTGGCCAGGTGCTGGCCAAGCCGGGCACCATCACGCCGCACAAGCGGTTCAAGGCCGAGAGCTATATCCTGACGAAGGAAGAGGGCGGCCGTCACACGCCGTTCTTCACCAACTACCGCCCGCAGTTCTACTTCCGCACCACAGACGTGACCGGGATCGTGACGCTGCCGGAAGGCGTCGAGATGGTCATGCCGGGCGACAACGTGTCGATGGATGTCGAGCTGATCCAGCCGATCGCCATGGACGAGGGCCTGCGCTTCGCCATCCGCGAGGGTGGCCGTACTGTCGGCGCCGGCGTGGTCGCGAAGATCGTCTGAGGCTGATGCCTACCGCTCTTTGAATATTGAGGGATTGGCTCGCTGAGCCTGGAAGATTGAGTGATGGACAACCAGAATATCCGCATCCGCCTGAAGGCGTACGATCACCGCGTGCTGGACAACAGCACTAAGGAGATCGTCAACACCGCCAAGCGGACCGGGGCGCGCGTACGCGGGCCGATCCCCCTGCCGACCCACATCGAGCGGTTCACCGTGAACCGCTCGCCGCATGTGGACAAGAAAAGCCGCGAGCAGTTCGAGATTCGGACCCATCGCCGGCTGCTGGACATCGTCGAGCCGACGCCGCAGACCGTGGACGCGCTGATGAAGCTGGATCTGGCTTCGGGCGTGGACGTCGAGATCAAGCTGTAAGGCTTTTGTATTTGGCCTAAGGACCACGGCTCCGCCTCGCGCGGGAACACGCCGCCGTCCCTCTGGGGAAGAGTGAGATGCGAACTGGATTACTGGCGAAGAAGCTGGGCATGACCCGGCTTTTCAAGGACGATGGCACGCATGTGCCGGTGACGGTTCTGCACGTGGACAAAGTCCAGGTGGTGCAGGCGCGCACCGAGGAGCGTGACGGCTACAACGCGGTCCAGATCGGCTGGGGCACGGCGAAGGTGAAGAACGTCACCAAGCCGAACAAAGGCCATTTCGCCGCCGCGAAGGTGGAGCCGAAAGCGCATTTGGTCGAGTTTCGTGTCGATGCCGACGCGCTGCTGACACCCGGCGACACCCTGTCGGCGGCGCATTTCCTGGTCGGCCAGAAGGTCGACGTGTGCGGCACCAGCAAGGGCAAGAGCTTCCAGGGCGGCATGAAGCGCTGGAACTTCCGTGGTCTCGAAGCCAGCCATGGCGTCTCGGTCAGCCATCGGTCGCTCGGCTCCACCGGCAACCGCCAGGATCCCGGCAAGACTTTCAAGAACAAGAAGATGCCCGGCCATATGGGTGTCGACCGGATCACCACGCTGAATGTCGAAGTGGCCATGGTCGATGCCGAGCGCGGCATCCTGATGATCAAGGGCTCGATCCCCGGCGCCAAGAACGGCTGGGTGACGGTGCGCGACGCGATCAAGAAGGC
>JAYTQW010000224.1:0-13077 GCA_043746535.1 Rhodospirillales bacterium | reverse complement strand
AACCAGGCCGAGTGCCGCCGCTATCGGCTGCGCCGTCTCCTGCGCCCGCCGCACCGGGCTTGCCACGACGGCCTGCCCAGACAGCGCCGCCGCGAGACGCGCGGCCTCCGCTCGCCCGGTGGCGTTCAGCGGATGCGCGGCACGTCCGCCGAGCGCCACGTCCAGCAGGTCGTAGCTGCCGTGGCGCACCAGGCTGAAGCGCGTCACCCGTGGATGAACGCTTCGGTGCGCTGCCTCGCCTCGTGGTCAGTGAATTGCTGCGGCGGGCTTTTCATGAAGTAGCTGCTCGGCCCGACCAGCGCGCCGCCGATGCCCCGGTCCAGCGCCAGCTTGGCGCAGCGCACCGCGTCGATCACCACGCCGGCGGAGTTGGGCGAGTCCCATACCTCCAGCTTGATCTCGCAGTTCAGCGGCACGTTGCCGAAAGTGGTGCCCTCGACGCGGATATGCGCCCATTTGCGGTCGGTCAGCCACGGCACGAAGTCGCTCGGCCCCACATGCACGTCGCTGTCCGGCAGCTCCTGGCCCAACTGGCTGGTGACGGCGCGGGTCTTGGAGATCTTCTTCGACAGCAGCCGGTCGCGCTCCAGCATGTTGGCGAAATCGCTGTTGCCGCCGAAATTGAGCTGGTAGGTGCGGTCGACCCGCACGCCGCGCTCGCGGAACAGGTTCACCACCGCGCGGTGCAGGATGGTGGCGCCCAACTGCGACTTGATGTCGTCGCCGACCAGCGGCAACCCGCGCGCCTCGAACCGCGCCCGCCACGCGGGGTCGGAGGCGATGAACACCGGGATGCAGTTCACGAAGCCGCAGCCGGCGTCCAGCGCCTGCTCGGCATACCAGCGCGTCGCCGCCTCCGAGCCGACCGGCAGGTACGACACCACCACGTCGACCTGACGGCGGCGCAGCGTGCCGGCCACGTCGTCGGTCGCGGCGTCGCTCTCCTGCATCATCTCACGCAAGTATTTGCCCAGCCCGTCCATGGTCGGCCCGCGCTGCACCGAGACGCCGCTGTGCGGCACCTGGGCGAACACCTGGGTGTTGTTCGGACCGGCCAGGATCGCCTCGGCCACGTCCCGCCCGACCTTTCCCTCGGCCACATCGAAGGCGGCCACCACCTCGATGTCGCCGACCCGGTAGCCGCCGAGGTCGACATGCATCAGGCCGGGCACCGGCGAGTTGGCGTTGGCATCGGCGTAGAAATGCACGCCCTGCACCAGCGACGACGCGCAGTTGCCGACGCCGACGATGGCGACCCTGATCTTGCCCAACGTGTTGCCTCCTTGCCGAGGAACATACCTCGGTCACGCAACGTCCGCATGGAGGCACGGTTGCCCAGCTTGTACAAACCCTGCTTCTACAAGGCGGTCATCGGGCGCATGGTCGGGAACCGCATCCGCAACACGGGCTTTTGGTTGGCATGGCGCATCAACCCACCCTCCCCGCGCCCCAGCTCGACCGCGAACTGGCGCGGCGTGCGGTGGCGTCCGGCACGCGACGCTATTTCGAGCAGCGGCGGGCACGGGTGAACCCGTTCATCGACGCGCATTTCTCGGTGCGCGGCGCGCTGGCGCTGCACCGCGTGGCGCTCGGCTGGGATATCGCGCGGGCACCGCTGAACCTTACCCTGGCCGCGCCGCAGATCGTCATGCAACTGGGGTCGAAGGCCGCCGCCAGGCTGGGCGCGCGGCGGACGGCGCAGGCACTGGGCCGCCAGATCCTGCTGCGCACGGCGGTGACGCGGGAGATTGAGTGGCTGGTCCACACCGAACTGCTGGAACTCCCGTTCAGCCAGAACGGCCGCGAGAGCCGGCGCGACGCGCTGTCCGAGGCGATCCTGGCCGAGCCGATGGTCACGGCGGCGCTGGAAGGCGCACTCCTGGAGATCGGCCGCCACGGCGAGGACCCGGCCTTCCGCGAGCGGCTGCGCCGGGCGATGGGCGAGTACGGCGTGAGCCGCACGGCGGCGGCGGAGATCACCACCGGCCTGCTCAGCCTGTCGGCGGGCGCATTGGCGCTGAACAAGCTGACGCCGGGCGCCGCCTCGCTCGGACCGACCCTGGCCGGCATCATGGCGCAACAGGCGGCAGTGGGCGCGTTCCCCCTCGGCGGCTGGCTGGGCGGCGTCTGGTACGGGCTGTTCCCGGCACTGCCCTCCGTGGCCATGATCGCCAGCACCACCGGCGGGCTGATGCTGGCGGCAACCACCTTCGCCGCCTTCGCCGGCATAGTGTCGGACCCGATCCAGCGGGCACTCGGCCTGCACCGGGCGCGGCTGCTGCGCATGGTGGACACGCTGGAGCGGCAGTTCTTCGACCCCGCCGCCCCCGGCTTCGCAGTCCACGACCACTACGTGGCGCGGCTGCTCGACCTGTTCGACATCGTCGGCGCGGCGTTGCGGCTCACCCGGCTGTAACCTGGTGCCAAGCCGCCTTGGCGTTGATTTTCCGAGATAGCCAGGCAAGCGGTTCTTTTTTGCAAAAAAGAACCAAAAAACTCTGACTGGTTAGTTGTACGTGCGCCGCGTTCGTGCGGCGGTGCTATATGTTCTGATAACGTAACGTTACGGGCGTGCGTAGGCCCGCTCACGCCAGGGCCGCGCCGAAGGCGGGCACGCGGGGTCGGGCGCGTCGCCTGGGCGGTGGCCGCGAGGGCGTTGGCGGTTCCGGCGCCGGCGGCGCTGCCGCGCGCGCCTGCGGAGCAGGCAGCGCCAGGGCGGGCGATGGCTTGGGTGGCGGGTCCGGTCGCTGGAACAGCGCCGGCGGGAAGCCCGGCCCGGCCTCGATGCCCAGCATACGGCACAGCGGGCGCAGGATGCGCCCCGCCTGCGGGGTGGCCGCCAGCAAGGCCGCAAGCTCGGGGTCGCCCAGCAGGTGGCACACCTGACCGCGCAGGGGCAGGATGCCGGGGGCGAGGCGGGCCAGCCAGGCGAAGCCTTGCGGCAGGCCAGGAGGCCGCAGGCGTGGCGCTTGAAGGCGCGGCCCTTGCGCGGCGGCGCGCGGCCCGCTTGTCGCCCGCGCCACCACCGCCCCCTTGCCGGCCTGGACCCGCAGCATCAGGGCGGTGAAGCGGGCAGCGAGGCGGTTCAGGTAGGGCCACACCAGCCACGCCACGGCCACCGCGGCGCGGTCGCGCGCCGCGTGGGCGGCGATGGCCGCGCGCAGGGCCTGCACCACCAGCGTCAGGCGCTGCGACAGGCTCGGTGCGGGTGCGGGGAGCGAGGGGGACACGAACGGAACAAGAACACAACCCGCAGCCTGTGTCAAGCGGCAATAGGAATGTTTGCCTCGCCACGCGCTTGTGGGTTCGGTAGCAGTGGAGCCGAAAATGCATTTCAGCAGGCTAGCGGCCGTAGCCGCCGCTTCAGACCCAGACTGTGTGAAAACTCGGCTGCGGAGGGCTGACGCGCAACATAAAGTCTATATTCGAGGTTAGCTTGCAATCTCATGGCGCCAGAAAGCCTCAGGCAGTTCGGATATTGCTCATTGCCGTTACGGCACGGAGTTCTCACACAGCCTCGACCCGAAGCAGACCTGTCATCCGCTCGCGTGGGTGCCTTTGCCCCAATCGAGTGTATAGCTTCCTTGCCCTCAAGAGGGAGCTGACCTGTGTCATCGATGTCCGCCGCCCAAAAGTTCGATCCGGCACGGGCCAACGAGTATCAGGCACAGAGCCGGATCGCTCTGGCGGGCTATGACGCCTGTCACGAACTGTCCGCCTGCATGTTGTCGGCGGCCCTCGGCGACAGCCCGGCCCATATCCTGATCGTAGGCGCCGGGGGAGGCGCGCAGGAGATCGTCACGGCAAGCGTGCTTGGGCCGAGCTGGTGCTTCACGGCCGTCGATCCCTCAAAGCCGATGATGGATATCGCCGTTGAGCAACTGACGCAAAAAGGATTGGCGGGCCGGACCGAGTTTCACCTTGGTTACGTCGATGACCTTCCGCCCGATCGCCGGTTTGATGCCGCGACCTTGTTCGGGGTTCTTCATCACCAGCCCGGAGACGAGGCCAAGCACCAGCTACTGGCGTCCATTGCGAGCCGTCTCGCGCCGGGTGCGCCGCTCATCCTGGCTGGAAATCGTTACAGCTATGCCAGCCAGCCGCTGCTGCTCAACGCATGGGGCGAGCGGTGGCGAATGCAGGGTGCGACCTCGGATGAGGTGCAAGCCAAGCTGGGCAAGATCCTACAGGGGGCCGATCCTCCTGCCTCGGAGAACGCCGTAGCCGAGCTTCTCGCCATGGCTGGGTTCGAGCCGCCAAGTTGGTTTTTCTCAAGCCTGTTCTGGGGTGCCTGCTTAGCTCGGCGCACTGCCGATGCTTAGATCGTGCAGATTAATCGTGGTCCGCAGTTCGTCACTGCCCCGTCCAGCTCCCACGTTCGAGTAACGTTTGCACGGCTCGCATCGGCATCTCTGTAGGTCTGCTGTCCACTTCAAGCGGTCATAGCTCCATTGTGTTATACTCTAGATGTTTATTCCCGGTGTCTCAGTCTGGCTTTCAGGATCACGGCTAGAGCATGATCCGCGCCGATAGGCGCACGGAAAATGCTCTAGGTCTTTGTTTTAGTAAGCATCTTTATCCGACGGGTGATCCCGTTCGATCGGATGATGCTCTAGACCGCCGCTAAACGCCTTCATGGTCATCACTCACAACCCGTCCTGGATTGCCACCGGCATCGCCAGCTGGGCAAAACTGCGGAAATGCGCGTCCATGACGTTGCTCGGCATCAGCACGGCGTCGAACTGGAAGCCGTGCTTGCGCGCCAGTTCCAACATGTATGGGCGGATGTGCGGGTCCTTGCGGCCGGTAAGCATGCCAGCAAAGACCCGTACTGGACACCTATGGCAGTCGTTGACAGATTGACCCGATCGCCGCCATAGCCCCGCCCCGTTCGGAGTAAATCGCCAATGTCCTCTTCGCGGGAGCGTTTTCTGGAGACGCTGCTGGAAAGCGCCGCCGACTACGCCATCATCGCCCTGGACCTCGACGGGCTGGTGACAAGCTGGAACGCGGGCGCGTGCAACCTGCTCGGCTGGACCGAGGCGGAGATGATCGGCCAGCCGGCGGCGGTGTTCTTCACAACGGAGGATCGCCAGGCGGGTGTGGCCCTGGCCGAGATGCAGGCGGCGTTGAAGAAGGGGCGCGGCAACGACGAGCGCTGGCACCAGCGCCGCGATGGTTCGCGCTTCTGGGCCAGCGGCGAGATGATGCCCCTGCGCGACGAGGCAGGCCAGACGCAGGGCTTCATCAAGATCCTGCGCGACCGCACCGAACAGCAACAGGCAGCCGAGCGCCAGCGGGCGGATACGGAGTTCCTGCGCGGCGTGCTCGCCGCCTCCGGCGACTGCATCAAGGTGCTCGACCTTGGCGGCAGCCTGCAATTCATGAACGAGGGTGGCCTGCGCCTGATGGAGGTCAGCGACTTCAACGCCATTCGCGGCTGTCCCTGGCCGAGTCTCTGGCGCGAGCAGGACCAGCCCATGGCCGCCATGGCGCAGGCCAGGGCCGGCGGGATCGGGCGGTTCCAGGGCAAGGCCGACACCATGGCCGGCACCCCCAAATGGTGGGATGTGCAGGTCACGCCGATGCTGGACGCCGATGGCCGCCCGGAGCGGCTGCTGGTGGTGTCGCGCGACATCACCGGCGTGCAGTTGGCAGAGGCCCGGCTGGCGCGGAGCGAGGAACGCTATCGCACGGTGACCGAAGCCATGCCGCAACTGGTATGGACCTGCGGCCCCGATGGCAACTGCGACTTCCTCAGCCGGCAGTGGGTCGAGTACACCGGCCTGGCCGCCGACCAACAGCTTGGCCTGCAATGGCTGGACCGGGTTATCCACCCCGACGACCGCGCCGCCACTTACGATCACTGGATGGGCGCCGTCGCGGGGCGCAACCCCTATGACATCGATTACCGCCTGCGTGGCGCGGACGGACGCTACCGCTGGTTCAAGACGCGCGGCATCGCCATCCGCGACGAGGCCGGCGCCATCGCGCAGTGGTTCGGCACCTGCACCGACATCGAGGATCTGGTCGCCGCGCGCGAGGTGCTGACCCGTTCGCGCGAGGAGCTGGAGCGGCGCGTGGACGAGCGCACGCGCGAGCGCGACCGGCTCTGGAGCCTCAGCGAGGACCTGCTCGCGGTGGCGGACTATGATGGCCGCCTGCTGCGGGTCAGCCCGTCCTGGGGCCGGGTGCTGGGCTTCGACGAGGCGGCGCTGCTGGCGCGGCCGTACAGCGAGCTGATGCATCCTGACGACGTGGGATGGGTGCTGGACCGGCTGGCGGCGATGCGGGCGAGCGGGCGGGCGGTCAGCATCGAGTTTCGTATGCTCTCGGCCGACGGCGGCTGGCGCTGGATCGCCTGGACGGTGTCGCCGGAGCCGGCGGGCGAGGGCATGACCGGGGTGGGACGCGACGTCACCGACGAGCGCGCGCGTTCGTCGGAACTGGCGGCGGCGCAGGAGGCGTTGCGGCAGTCGCAGAAGATGGAGGCGGTGGGACAGTTGACCGGCGGGCTGGCGCACGACTTCAACAACCTGCTGACCGGGATCATGGGCAGCCTGGAACTGCTGCAAACCCGCGTGGCGCAGGGGCGGACGGGCGACCTGCAACGCTACATCGACGCGGCCCAGGGCGCCGCGCGCCGGGCGGCGGCGCTCACGCACCGGCTGCTGACATTCTCGCGCCGGCAGACGCTCGATCCCAAGCCGACCGACATCAACCGGCTGGTCGCCGGCATGGAGGACCTGATCCGCCATACGGTGGGACCGGCGGTGGCCCTGGAGGCGGACTACGCCGATGGCCTTTGGACCACGCTGGCGGACGTGAACCAGTTGGAGAACGCGCTGCTGAACCTCTGCATCAACGCCCGCGACGCCATGCCGGATGGCGGCCGGCTGGTCATCGCGACCGCCAACCGGGTGGTGGACGAACGCCTGGCGCGGCAGCGCGACCTGCCCGCCGGCGACTACCTCGCCCTGAGCGTCGGCGATTCCGGTGTCGGCATGACGCCCGATGTCCTGGCGTTGGCCTGCGACCCGTTCTTCACCACCAAGCCGGTCGGCGCCGGCACCGGCCTCGGCCTGTCGATGGTGTATGGCTTCGTGCGCCAGTCGGGCGGCCAGATCCATATCGCCTCGGAACCGGGCGCGGGCACCATGGTATCGCTCTACCTGCCCCGTCATCACGGTGGGCGGGACACCGACGCGGACGAGGTGCCGGCCCCGCGCCAAGCGCCGGCCGGCGACGGCGGGACGGTGCTGGTCGTCGATGACGAGGCCGCCGTGCGCATGCTGGTGGCCGAAGTGCTCGGCGATCTTGGCTACGACGTCATTGAGGCCGCCGACGCCGTGGCGGCGCTGCCGGTCCTGCGCGGCGGTCGCCGCATCGACCTGCTGGTGACGGATGTGGGCCTGCCGGGAGGCATGAACGGGCGGCAGTTGGCCGATGCCGCGCGCGTTCTGCGGCCCGGGCTGAAGGTGCTGTTCATCACCGGATACGCCGAGCACGCCGTGACCGGCGCCGACCAACCGCATGCGGGCATGCAGGTGCTGGCCAAGCCGTTCGCGATCGAGGCGCTGGCCCGGCGCGTCGGCGAACTGGTCGGCCGCGCGCAGGCGTAGGGCAGGTTCGGGAGGCGGCCGCGCAGGGAACCGCTGGCGGCCCGACCCCGTTAAGCGCGCAGTCGAATGGGTGGGAACGATGGCATTCCTTGAGGCGGGCGACGGCACCAGGCTGTTCTACAACGACTGGGGCGCCGGGCCGCCGGTGGTGCTGATCCACGGCTGGCCGCTCGACTCCGACATGTGGGAGTATCAGGCGCGGGCGCTGGCGAACAGCGGCCTGCGCGTCGTCGCCTATGACCGGCGCGGGTTCGGGCGGTCGGACCAGCCATGGAGCGGCTACGACTACGACACCCTGGCCGACGACCTGCATTCGGTGATGGCCAAGCTGGACCTGCGCGGCGCCACGCTGGTCGGCTTCTCGATGGGCGGCGGCGAAGTGGCGCGCTACCTGTCGCGGCATGGCGCCGAGCGGGTGGCGCGCGCGGCGCTGATCGCCGCGGTGACGCCGTTCCTGCTGAAGACGCCCGACAACGCCGAGGGCGCCGACGCCTCGGTGTTCGACCAGATGGTCGCCGGGCTGGAGCGCGACCGCCCGAGTTTCCTGGCCAGCTTCGGCAAGGCCTTCTTCGGCGCCGGGCTGCTCAACTTCAGCGTCTCCTCCGAACTCCTGCAATGGGCGCAGACGATGGCGCTGCTCGGCTCCGCCAAGGCCACCATCGACTGCGTGCGCGCCTTCTCGCAAACCGATTTCCGCGCCGACATGCGCGCCTTCACCGTGCCGACGCTGATCGTGCATGGAACCAGCGACCACACCGTGCCGATCGACGTGTCCGGCCGCCGCGCCGCCCGGATGGTTCCGCAGGCCCGCTTCCTTGAGTATGACGGCGCGCCGCACGCATTGTTCTACACCGAGCGCGACCGGCTGAACGCCGACCTGCTCGGGTTCGTCAAGGACTGAGGCATCGGCCGGGCATATCGGACGGGGAACACGATGGAACGCGCGCGCAAGGCGGCCCGGCGCGCCATCGCCGGCTTGGCGGTCGCCCAGTAACGCCGGGCGCCGCGCGACAGGCGAGAGGGCAGGAGAGGGCCAGCCGTTTCGGACTGGCCCCGCTCCTACCGGCGGACTATGTCGATCTTGACACGGATGGTCAGGATCACCACGATCTCGGGCAGGAGCTTCCCACGCTGTAACATGGTACTCTTCTTCTTCGAGGCGGCGGCCAGGCCATTCCTGACCGCCGTTTCTCGTTGTAGAGAGCAAGCGCACATCGGGCCAGCCTCGGATTGCCTGGACCCTACGTCGGCAACACGATCCGCGCCCGCAGGCCTCCCAACGGGCTGTCCTCCAGGCTGATATCGCCGCCATGGGCACGGGCTATGTCGCGGGCGATGGTCAGGCCCAGCCCGGTGCTGCCGCCGCCGGTCCCGCTGGCGAAGGCGCGGAAGGCGCTCTCGCGGCGATCCGATGGGATGCCTGGACCGTCGTCGTCCACGGTGACGTGGATCATGCGCCCGCTGCGGCGTTGCGCGCGCAGCACGATGTGGGTGCCGTGGCGGCGGGCGTTGTCCATCAGGTTGGTGACCGCCCGGCGCACCGCGTCGGCACGCAGCGGCAGCACCAGGTCGGGCGGCGCCTCCAGCACCACGTCGCCGCCGGAGCGGCGCGCGGCGGCGGCGACCTCGCCCAGCACCTGCGACAGGTCGGTCTCGCGCGCCTGCTCGATGCCCTCGCCGCGCGCGAAGGCGAGGTAGCCGGCGATCATGCGGTCCATCTCGTCCACGTCGGCGGTCATGCCGGCCACATCGCTCTCGGCGGCGGCGGCGCTCGGCACCATCGCCAGCGCCAGCCGCAGCCGGGTCAGCGGCGTGCGCAGGTCGTGCGACACGCCGGCCAGCATCTCGGTGCGCTGTTGCAGGAAGCGGCGGATGCGCTCCTGCATCTTGTTGAAGGCGCTGGAAGCCTGCCGCACCTCGGACGCCCCTTCCGGGCGGATCGGCCCCACGTCGCGGCCCTTGCCGAACGCCTCCGCCGCGCGCGCCAGCCGGCGGATGGCGCGCACCTGGTTGCGCATGAACAGGGCGGCGATGCCGAACAGCAGCAGGGCGGTGCCGAACAGCCAGGCCACGAACAGCAGCAGCGTGCCGGTGTAGAGCCGTTTGCGCGGCGCCTCGATGTCCAGCGCGCCCGCCGGCAACTGCACCCGGATCACCACCGACAGCGGATCGGACGCCCAGTCCATGGTGAACGGACGCCCGACCTGCTCGCGGATCGCCGCCGCCAGGTCGTCGTCGACCGGGCCGATCAGGTTGACCCGGTTGTCGCCGCGCAGGGTGGCGCCGGGTACCCGGACACCTGGCTCCAGCCGGATGCCGAGCTGCAACTGGTTGCGCAGGTGGCGCATGGTCCATTCGCGGTCGGCGGCGCCGGCGTAATGGCCGAGCAGGTCGACCGTGGCCGCGATCTCGCCGGCCACCGAGGAGGCGAACCGGCGCGAGACGATGTTGAGGTGGATGCCGTAGAACACCTGGAACGCCACCGCCAGCGTCATCACCAGCGGCACCAGCATGATCAACAGGCTGCGGCCGAGCAGGCTGCGCGGCAGCACCTTCTTCACCACGCGGCTTTGCGACGGCAGCGGCAGGTGGACCATCACACGCCCGGCTTCAGCACGTAGCCGCGCCCGCGCACGGTGTGCAGGAAGCGCGGGTCGCGCGGGTCGGCCTCGATCTTGCGGCGCAGGCGCGTCACCTGCACGTCGATGGCGCGCTCGCCGGCCTCGTCCATGTGCAGCACGGCGGCGATGTCCTCACGCGACAGCACCTCATGCGCGCGTTCGGCCAGCGCGCCCAACAGCGCCGCCTCGCCGCCGGTCAGCCGCACCGTGCCGCGCGGGCCGCGCAGTTCCAGGCGGGCGATGTCGAAGCTCTGCGCGCCCAGCGTCACCGGACCCATGGCGACCACCGGGCGCGACAACGCCGGCGGCGGCGCGCGGCGAAGCATGGCGCGGATGCGCAGCAGCAGTTCGCGCGGGTCGAACGGCTTTTGCAGGTAGTCGTCCGCCCCCGCCTCGAACCCGGCGATGCGGTCCTCCGGCGCGCCGCGCGCGGTCAGCAGCAGCACGCGCAGATTGCGCCCGGCGCCCCCGGCCTCCTGGCGCAGCGACTGGGTGAGGTCCAGCCCGCTCTCGCCCGGCATCATCACGTCCAGCACGACGATGTCGGGCGCCAGGTAGCGCAGCCGGTCGCGCGCCTCGGCCGCGTCCTGCGCCGTGCTGACGCGGAAGCCGTGTTCGGTCAGGTAGCGTTGCAGCAGGCCGCGTAGCCGGTCGTCGTCGTCCACGATCAGCACCAGCGCGTCCTCGGCGCCCGCCTGGACGGGTGCCATGGTCATCGCGGGCGTGGCCCGGTCATCACCGCCGCGGCCGGCCCGCCCCGCGACTCGGCGCGTTCGACATAGGCGCGCGCGGCCTCGTCCATGATGCCGCGCATCACCCGCCGGAAGCCCTCCACAGCGGTTCCGCCGGCATCGCGGTACGCCGCCGCCAGCCGCTCCCGCTGACGCTCGAACAGCCGGCGCTCCACCGTGATCCCTTCCGGCGTCAAGGTCAGCAGCCGTTGCCGGCGGTCGGTGCGTCCGGGCGCCTGGCCCACCAGGTCCTGCTGCACCAGTTCGGTCAGCACGCGCGCCAGGCTCTGTTTGGTGATGCGCAGGATGGCGAGCAGCTCGCTGACGCTGATGCCCGGGTTGCGGCCGATGAAGTGCAGCGCGCGGTGGTGCGCCCGGCCCATGCCGCGCTCCTCCAGGATCACGTCGGCGGCGCTGGTGAAGTCGCGGTAGGCGAAGAACAGCAGGTCCTGCGCCGCGCGGATGTCCTCCTCGCGCAGGAACAGCAGGTTGCTGCCGGCCGGCTTGGCGTCGGCGGCTTTCATATCGGGGCTTTTGGCATCGAGCCCCTTCGGATCGGGCATAGGTGGCATACCCCAATATTATGGCAGGTTCATTGACTTAACCAGCCGCAATCTTTTAGCGTGGCGAGCATCGGCGTAACATTCTTGCGGGAACCGGGCCATGACGCTAATTCCTTTCGACGATCGCGACGGGCTGATCTGGCTGGACGGTGTCATGGTGCCCTGGCGCGAGGCAAAGCTGCATGTGCTGTCGCATGGGCTGCACTATGCCAGCGGCGTGTTCGAGGGTGAACGCGCCTATGCCGGCAACATCTTCAAGCTGCGCGCCCACACCGACCGGCTGATCGCCTCCGCCGCCATCCTCGGCATGGCCATCCCCTGGACCGCCGAGCAGATCGACGCCGCCTGCCGCGAGGTGGTGGCCGCCAACGGGCTGGTCGACGCCTACATCCGCCCGCTGGCCTGGCGCGGCACCGAGCAGCTTTCGGTCTCGGCGCAGCACACCACCATTCATCTCGCCATCGCCACCTGGGCCTGGCCCAACCTGTACGGCGACGCGCGCATGCAGGGCGTGCGGCTCGACCTCGCATACTGGCGCCGCCCGCACCCGCAGACCGCGCCGACCGCATCGAAGGCGTCCGGGCAATACATGATCGGCACCATGGCCAAGCACGCCGCCGAGGCCGGCGGCTACAACGACGCCATGATGCTCGACTGGCGCGGCCACGTGGCCGAGGCGACCGGCGCCAACGTGTTCTTCGTGTTCGACGGCGCGCTGCATACGCCCATGCCGGACTGCTTCCTCGACGGCATCACCCGCCGCACGGTGATGTCGCTGGCCCGCAAGAGCCAGATCAAGGTGGTCGAACGCACCATCATGCCGGAGGAGATGGCCGCCGCCAGCGAGGTGTTCCTGGCCGGCACCGCCGCCGAGGTGACCCCGGTGCGCCAGATCGGCGCCGACCACTTCACCCCCGGCCCGATCACCGAGCGGATGGTGGCGGAATACGCGGCGCTGGTGCAGATGACGCCCGACGACGTGGAGTTGCGGGCGCCGATCTGACGCACGCCCCTTTCACCCACCCTGGCGGACGGCGGCGATGGCGGCGCGCAGGTCGGACAGGCTGACCGCGCCGGGGATCAGGTGGTTGCCGACGACGTAGGCGGGGGTGCCGTCGATGCCGAGGCTCTGCGCCAGATCGAGGTTGGCGTCGATGCGCGCCTGCACGTCCGGCGCGGCCATGTCGCGGCGCAGCCGTTCCCAGTCCAGGCCGGCGCGGGTGGCGGCGGCGCGCAGCGTGTCCTCGGTCAGCGCCGGGCCGCCGCCCATGATGGCGTCGTGCAGCCTCAGGTAGCCGTCCTGGCGCTGTGCGGCGAGCACCGCGCGGGCGCCCAGCGCGCTGGGTGGGCCGAGGATCGGGATATCCTTATAGACGAGGCGCAGCTTCGGGTCGCCGGCCAGCAGTTCGGCCATCACCGGCAGCATCCGGCGGCAATATGGGCAGCGCAGGTCGTAGAACTCCACCAGCGTCACGTCGCCATCCGGGTTGCCCGCCACCGGGTCGCCGGCGGCGTGCGCCAGGGTGGCCCCGGCATGCTC